>JAISKR010000098.1 GCA_031260845.1 Bacteroidales bacterium | reverse complement strand
AATATTGACAATGCCAAAGCCTTTGCCGGCAATCAGTCTGACCGTTTTCTGCAACAGCGCCTGACTGTTGACGCCGCGCAATGCAGGGTCTGTATCAGGGAAATGCACCCCAATGTCGCCCATATTGGCAGCGCCCAGCAAGGCGTCGCAAATGGCGTGGGTGAGCGTGTCGGCATCGGAATGACCTGTCGCCCCTTTGCTATAGGGAATCGTGACGCCGCCCAAAACCAACGTTGCACCGTCTTTCAGCGGATGCACGTCAAAACCGTAGCCTATTCTAAGGTTTGTCATCATCATTTTAATTTTTGGCAAAAATAATCATTTTTTAGCAAAAAAATGATTATCAATAAACCTACGAAAGTTTCGTAGATATTATTTACAAAAAAAACATTCACTTATTTGTGAATATAAAAAATAGCATTACCTTTGCCCAACAAAAATCATAGTATGATAGTTACTTTTGAACAGGAATACTTGCGCGATCTGTACGAAAATGGAAAGACAACCGACAAAAAGCATCGGTTTCAACCAGACGTAATCGATGGCTACGTAAAAGGGATATATAGTTTGGAAAAAGCATCAAAGCCCGAAGATTTGTATAAGCATCGGTCGCTTAATTATGAAAAGTTGAAAGGCGACAAAAAAGGTATTTCATCTATCAGGGCAACGCAAAAATACCGAATTGAATTTACCGAAAAAAGCGATGGCATAGAACCCATCGTCACAATATGCAATATATTAGAATTGTCAAATCATTATAAATAAAATGTTATGATTAAAATTGAAGGAATAGACCCGCGTATGATAGCCAACAATATCACGCCGTACCGCCCCATTCATCCGGGCGAAATCATTAAAGATGAAATTGAATATCGTGGCATATCACAACGTAAACTTGCCACGCAAATGGGGGTTTCATACACGCTTTTGAATGAAGTATTGAACGGGAAACGTTCTGTAAACACGGAACTTGCAATGCTTGTCGAAGCGGCTCTGGATATTGACGCCGGCGTGTTTATTCGTATGCAAGCCGACTATAATATGCAAGTGGCGCGTAAGGACAAAACCTTTGTACAACGCCTTGCTGAAATTCGTAAAATGGCGGCAATGCTTTGATATGATAAACATTCGCAACGTTTAGCCACCAATGATAAAGCATATTTTAAACCTGTTTCGATATTTTTCCTCGCATAAAGGCTTTTTATGGGGCATATTGGCATTGCTTGTGTTGCTGCTGCTGTTGGCGTCGTTGCGGATTCATTTTAAGGAAGATATTTCAGGGTTTCTGTCTCAGGAACGTGACAATGAACGGATTAATTATGCCTATCAGCACGTAGGCGCTGCCAACAAACTGATGGTCAGTTTTTTGATGGCAGACGCCGCTGCCAACCCCGACATGGATATGCTGACGGCGGCTATTGACAGTTTCGCCGCCCGGATAACCGCCAAAGATACAACGGGATACATTCGCCGGATGACATACCGGATGGAACAGCAGCAAATGCAGGAAATATCGCGTTATATTGTGGCGAATATGCCCTATTTTCTTGCGGAAAGCGATTATCTGAGGATGGATTCATTGGTGAACGAGAGTCACATACATCGCTTGCTGGACGATGGAAAGCGGCTCCTCTCCTCGCCTATCGGCGCTGCCTTCAAGCAAAACTTCATCGCCGACCCGCTGCATATATCGGCGCCGTTGCTGTTGCGTCTGCGCGATTTTCAGGCTGACAGTCGTTATAGCGCATACGAGGACTACATTTTCACGAAAGACCGGCGCAAAGGCATTATCACCATCGAATCCGCTTTTCCGGCTAACGAAACCGGCAACAACACGCGACTGATTGAACTGATTGACCGCACAGCGCGAGATACCGAGAAATCGTTTGACAACAAACTGAAAATAAAGCATTTCGGCGCTACGGACATTGCGCTTGGCAATGCGCAGCAAATTAAAAAGGACAGCATTATTTCAGGACTACTGGCATTGGTGCTGATTTTCGCCTTGTTGCTGTATGTTTTCAGGAATTTTCGCAGCATTATTGTTATCTTTGTGTCGCTAATGTTCGGATGGTTGTTTGCTTTCGGGCTGCTTGCCGTTCTGAAAGCCGAAGTTGACCTGATTGCCGTGGGGATAGCCTCCATCATCGTGGGCATTGCCGTCAATTATCCCCTCCACCTCTTAGACCACTACCGCCACGAGCGCAACATGAAAACCGTTATCAAGCACATCGTGACGCCTTTGCTCATCGGCAACATCACCACTGTGGGCGCTTTTCTGAGTTTAATGTTTATCAATTCGGCTGCCATGCGCGATTTGGGACTCTTTGCCTCTCTCCTGCTGGTCGGAACCATTCTGTTTGTGCTGATTTTCGTGCCGCACCTGCGATTGCCCGTTTCCCGCAAGGAAAACCTGCCGACAGTGGGCAACAAACGCATTTTTGCGCCCGAACGGAACAAATGGGTAGTGTGGGCGGTGATGCTCCTGTCTGTCTTTTTCTGTTGGTTCAGTTTCGATACGAAATTTGAATCCAATATGCAGACTATCAACTATATGAGCGACGAACAGCGTGCGGATTTTGCGGAAATGGTTGCCTCACTCAACAGCGACGGCGAAACCGTTTATTTCGTGTCCGAAGGAAACACGCCGGACGAAGCGTTGAGAGCGCACGAACGGGCAATGCCGCGTTTGGACAGTTTGCAAAAAACAGGCGATATATCGCAAATCAACGGTATTGGTAATTTTCTGCCTTCCAAAGAGATGCAAAAACAACGCATAGAGCGGTGGCAGACATTCTGGGAAAAACACAGCACGGCATTGACGCAATTGGAACGTTACAGCGCCGAATTGGGATTTCGCGCAGGCACTTTTGCCGGTTTTGCCGAATTGACGCGAAAAACGTTTGATATTCAAGAATTTGACTACTTCACCCCTGTCACGGAAAATCTGGCGTCAAATTATATCGTCAACGAACCTGAACGTTTCATGGTGATGAACATCTTGCATACCCCAAAAACAGACCTGAAAACCTGCGAAGATGCACTAAATAATTTCGAGGAACAATCCTTCGCATTTGACGCCGGAACAATTAGTCGCAAGATAGTCAGCACTTTATCCGACGATTTCAACACCGTGCTGTATATTTGCGGGTTTATCGTCTTCGTGTTCCTGTTTTTCACCTTGGGACGGGCTGAACTGAGCCTGCTGGCATTTCTTCCGCTGATGGTGGGCTGGTTCTGGATTCTGGGCATCATGAACCTCTGCGATATACGCTTCAACATCGTGAACATCATCCTCGCCACGCTTATTTTCGGGCAAGGCGACGATTACAGCATTTTCATCACCGAGGGGCTAATGTACGAATATGCTTACGGAAAGAAACTTTTGGCGTCGTACAAGAACAGCATTGCCCTGTCGGCGCTGATTATGTTCATCGGCATCGGTTCGCTGATTATCGCCAAGCATCCCGCCCTGCATTCCTTGGCGCAAGTCACCATCATCGGTATGTTGTCCGTCGTGTTGATGACTTTCATTTTCCCGCCGCTCGTCTTTCGCCGACTGACCATGAAAAAGGGCGTCAAACGCCGGATGCCGGTCACGTTTCTCAATTTTTTCTCTACCGTATATGCCTTTGCGGTTTTCCTTTTCAGCAGTATGTTCATCACCCTTGCGGGATTTTTGCTGTTCACCGTCGGCAGGAAAACCGAGAAGCACAAACTCTGCTATCACCGTATTCTGTGCGGGATTTCAGATTGGGTGATGCGACATTTCCCGCAGATTCGCATGACCTGCGACATTCCGCAAGGCGAAACCTTTGAAAAACCGGCGGTGATGATATGCAACCACCAGTCGCACGTCGATTTAATGTGCATCCTGATGCTGCACCCGAAAATAATAGTTCTGACGAACGATTGGGTGTGGAATTCGCCGTTTTACGGACGTTTGATAAAGTATGCCGACTTCTATCCGGTGTCCAACGGGATGGAAAATGCCATAGACCAACTGAAATCGGCGGTGGAACGGGGCTATTCCATCATGATTTTTCCGGAAGGCACCCGTTCTGAGGATTGTTCGATACAACGCTTTCACAAAGGCGCTTTCTATCTGGCAGAACAGTTGCAGATAGACCTGCTTCCGGTGATGATACACGGCATTGGACACATTTTGCCAAAAAAAGAATTTATGCTGCACAAAGGGACTATACATGTCCGTGTGATGAACCGCATTGCGCCGCAGGACAAGCGTTTCGGCGGCACTTATACGGAACGTGCAAAGTTGGTAGGAAAATTTTACAGAGAACAGTACGCACAATTGTCAGCCGAGGTGGAAACGGCTGATTATTACCGCGATATGGTTTACCATAATTATCTGTACAAGGGTCCATCCATTGAAAGAACTGTCAGCGCAGGCTTGAAACGGGACAATCTGAGCGCCATCATTGCAGGACTTGCCAAATACAAGCGTATATTGGTAAAAAACTGCGGATATGGCGAATTTTCGCTGCTGTTGGCACTCGTTGGCAAGCAAACCGCCGTCACAGCCACCGACCCCGACGAGGATTGCCTGTCCGTGGCTGCCAACTGCGCGGCTGTGCCAAAAAATTTGTCCTACACGGCGACCGTCGTTCAGGAAGATGAATTTGACATAATAGTTGACTTATTAAATGGACAATTAAGAATTAAAAATTACATAAAAATAATAAAATGAATATCAAAATGTTACATAAGTTTTATGCAAATTACTTAATCAATTATATAAATTACATAATCGACCGCATTGCATTGTCAACTGTCAATTCTCAACTGTCAATTAAACGCATTGCATTCTCAATTCTCAATTCTCAATTCTCAATTCTCAATTCTCAATTCTCAATTAATTATGAAGTACGATACAATTAAAAGTTCGCTCGGCAGGTTTGTTGAAACCCGTCCCCGATTCCGGAAAATTTTTTACAGGATGCTGGATGTGTTGCTGTTGCGCACATGGCATATCAAAAAGGAACTTCGTCAACTGAGAAAGACCTTGCCTGCTGATGCCGCAGCGTTAGACGCCGGTGCGGGCTTCGGGCAATATACCTACTATATGTCGAAATTGGGGCGCGGATGGCGCATCAAAGCCGTTGACGTGAAAAGCGAACAGGTGGCAGAATGTAACCGGTTTTTCGCCAATATCGGGCGTAGCGAGCGGGTACAGTTTGAAACAGCCGACCTCACCGCCTTTGTAGAGCCTGACGCCTATCATCTGGCGCTTTCGGTGGACGTGATGGAACACATTGAGGACGACGAGGCTGTGTTTGCGAACATTTGCCGGTCGCTCAAACCGGGGGGCGTTTTGCTCATCTCCACCCCTTCCGACTTGGGCGGTTCGGACGCCGACGAGCATCACGGCTCATTCATTGACGAGCACGTGCGCGACGGCTACA
>JAISKR010000094.1 GCA_031260845.1 Bacteroidales bacterium | reverse complement strand
CTCAATTTCTTTGAGTTGCTTTTTTTCTAAACATTCGTGAATGTTGGCGAGGAACAATTCGCTCACTTCCGGCGAATAGATGTTGCGACCACTGGTTCCAATTAATTCCTTGTTGTCATGAAACAATTTCAAGCCTTCCGGTGTAATAATGTCCGTAAATAGGAGGTCTTCGTCAAACACAAATATAAAATTAGGAAACAAAACATTGACAATGGTCAGATAACGTTTTTCCAACTGTTCCACCACTTTTTCGTGTTCTGCTTTCAATGCGGCTATTTCACTGTTTAAAGACTCTTGTTTCATGTTTTACATTGCAAATAAACGTTTCGGCTCCCTCGAAATTTTCTTTGTACCAAGAAATATCAATAATGCAAAGATATTAAATTCTTTATTAAAAAAAAATAATGATGAAAAAAAATGAAATAATCAATCCACTCTGTCGTTCAGATACGCATTGCTTTCCCTGATACGGGGCTGATTGGTTTGCGGGTCGGTGCTGAGCGTATATTTGGATACGGCTTGTTCCGTTTCAACGGGCAGTTGAGCGGCGATATTCATCTGACGACGTTTGTAGGCAGGTTCCATTTCCAACATTTCGAGGTCAATATTTTCATCGGTCAATGCAGGGACAGTGTATGGCTTTTCTTCCGTTTCCACCTGTTGTTCAGCATAACCCCAACTTATTTCGGCTTGAACGGCTGTGGGGCGTTCGATTACTTTATATTGGGAAGTGGTGCCGCCATAGGTATCTGTACCCAAATCGTTTACAATCGGTTCAGGCTTGGGAAGCAGAAATTCAGTTTTGGAATTTTCATGTTTCGGTTCATAATCTGTCTTTTGTTGAAAATGAGTAGCCACTATGGTTACGCTAACAGCGTCGCCAAGGCTTTCGTCTATGGCTATACCCCAAATTAAATCTGCATTACGCGCGGTATTGGTAACAAAGTCAGTGATTTCGGAAATTTCATCCATGGTGATTTCGTTTTCATCCGACGCCGAAGATATGTTGAGCAGAATACGTCCGGCGCCGGTAATGTCGCTGTTATTCAGCAAGGGCGAAGTGAGTGCGGCTTCTACGCTTTGGCGGGCGCGATTTTCACCCGACGCTTTTGCCGACCCCATCACCGTGATGCCGCCATTGGTCATGATGGAACGCACATCGGCAAAGTCCACGTTGATAACGCCCGGACGGGTAATCAATTCGGCAATGCCTTTGGCGGCAGTGGTCAGTACATCATCGGCTTTTGCAAAAGCCGACGATGCTTTCTGATTGCCGTAAATTTCACGTATTTTTTCGTTGTCAATCACCAACAGTGAATCCACATGACCATTTAGTTCGTTGATGCCGTCAACAGCCTGTTTGTGACGAACCAAACCCTCATTCCGGAAGGGAAGAGTGACAATTGCTACGGTGAGGATACCCATTTCCTTGGCAATGCGGGCAATAACAGGTGCAGCGCCTGTACCGGTGCCCCCGCCCATTCCGGCGGTTACAAACACCATTTTGGTGCCGGTGTTCAGCATCTCGCGTATTTCATCCTCCGACTCCAAAGCGGCTGCACGCCCTTCTTCCGGTTTGCCGCCTGCTCCCAAGCCTTCGGTACGTCCGCTTCCCAAGCGTATTTTCGTCGGTACGGGGCTTTTGCTCAAGGCTTGCTCATCGGTGTTGCAGATGATAAAACTCACATTGTGAATCCCTTGTTGGTACATATAACTCACAGCGTTGCCTCCTCCTCCGCCTACACCTATCACTTTGATAATGGAAGTTTGGGTTTCTGCCCATGCTACTTTTATAACGTCTTCTTCTATTGCCTTCATTTTTATTTCTTCTTTTTTCATTTTACTTCGATTGTGGTGTTCATTTTCTTTTTTATGGCTTCATCTTCGTCTTCATTTTCATCTTTGGTGTTCATTTTATTTTTTACGGCTTCGTCATCGTCAAAATATCTTTTCACCATTTCAAACAAATTCGGTATTTCCCGAGGGGTTTTTATTTTTATTTCTTTCCGTTCTCTTATTTTTTTCCCTTTCTCGGCTTTTTCCCCTATCGGCACAGGTTCTTCCGTCATTTTTTCGTCTATTTCTACATTTTGGGTGACAGTCGGCGTATCCCAACCATGTTCGTCCATATATTCCAACCCTTTCATCAACAAGCCAACGCCGGTGGCGTAATTCGGTTCGTTGATGGATTCCGAATCGCCTGCCAGATGCGCTCCCGGGTATCCAATGCGGATAGGTTTGCCGGTGCTGAATTGAAACAATTGCACTAAATGTTTGAGCATCGCACCACCGCCGGTAATGACAATACCTGAACCTAACTTGTCGGAAAATCCTGAGTTTTCGATATGGAATTTCACTGCATCAATGATTTCTTCCATTCTTGCTTGGATAATGTTGGCTAAGGTGGAAAACGATATTTCCTTGGGCTGATGCCCGGGAACACTGGGCGGTATCACTACTACTTTGTTCTCATCGGCTTTGTCGCTCAGCGCCATGCCAAATTGTACTTTCACATCTTCGGCAACTTGCTCGCTCAGCCCGCAGGCAGTCTTTATATCGCTGGTGACGATATTTCCTCCGCAAGGAATAACGGCAGAATGACGCAGCACATTATCGTAAAATATAGCCACATCGCTGGTGCCGCCGCCAATATCCACCAATGCCACGCCGGTTTCCTTTTCCACATCGTACAAAACAGATTCCGACGAAGCCAAGGGTTCAAGAATAATCTCCTTGATATTCAAACCTGCTTTCTGTATGCATTTGCGGATTCTTTTGAGCGAATCCACATTGCCTACCACCATGCTGAAATTTCCGTCCAATTTTTTGCCTATCATACCGACCGGATCGGACACAATATCAGCCACTTCTCCGTCCACAAAATACCCTTGTGGAAGCACGTGCAGGATTTCTTCGCCTTGTTTGAGCGCAATTTTGGCGGCATCTTTCTTCAAACGGTCCACTTCTTCTGCGGTAATGTCGTCCTCGTTGTGGTCACGGATAATGTTGGTGCGGCTTTTTATTATACGAATGTGCTGCCCGACCACACCTACAAAGACGTCAGATATTTTAAGCCCCGTTCGTTTTTGCAAATCAGCCACCGAATTGCTTACCACAACGGCTGCCTGTTCCGGGTTTAGCACTTCACCACGGCGAATGCCTTTGGAATCTAAACGTGAAAACCCGATCAGTTCCAGTTTGTTGTTCTCATTTCGTTTCCCCAAAAGGGTAACAATTTTGGTGGTGCCTACATCAATTGCGGCTACATACTTGTTTTTCATACTGTTACAAATATTATTATTTTGTTAAAATTATATTAATTATTTTGTTTTAAATTCAATTGTATAATATTATTTATCAACATTTTATGTTAATAAACATTTTTAATGCCTCATGAACGCTTGGTACAGACAATCTGATTGCTGTATTTTAAATTGATAATCAGATATTTATTCCAACCGCTCACATTAAAACCATTGCGATATAAGGTTTCGAGTTTAGCAAATTTTTCTTCAAAATTTTCACCCTTCCCGAAAATAATGATATGCGAGCCAACCAACGGAATCAATTCGATATCGCCGTCGGCATTGACATAAATCTGCTCTATTTGCGCATTCCAAAACTTATTGTCTCTTATCCATACCGCCAAATCGAACAACTCGCGAAGAATATTGCGATTTTTATCAGTTTCAGGCGTTTCTTTGAGATCAAATCCTTTCTTTTCCGGTGCACGCCGGTCAATGTGACCGTTTGCCACGAGAACACGCACGCTGTAATTGCGGTTGTGCCGTATGGCGTGACCTGTTTCGTCCAAATAATAACTCTCTCCGTAGCGGTTGATGACTCTCAACACCGGTATTCGCTGCAATATGTCCACGTGCAGCGTACCATCTGCTGTTTTATAGGCTTCTGCGCGATATACCGCCTGATTTTGCATTAAACGCTCTTCAACTCGCGCTGTATTGATGCTGTCCAACTGTTTTCCGCGCAATTTCGTCTGCTGGTTCTCTACTATCCGCCGTATGTCGTCAGAGGTGACGAAATGTATCCGCAAACTGTCGAGAATACTCACTTCCACGGTCGTGCATATCGTTTCGCTCCGCCGTGCCGATACAAAACTCAGAGCAACAAAATAATACGCCACCACGGCAAGCCAAAAAAGGGTATTCAGAACTTTTTTCATGACTGTTTTAATAGTGTTTCAATGGGCGATACGAGAGTGTCAATGTCGCCTGCTCCCATCGTAAGCAGTACATCGGGGCGATGAGCCGACAAAATGCCGATAACGTCGGCTTTGTGGCATATCTGCTTGTCGGGAATGGTTACTTTATCGAAGATTATCTGCGAGGTAACGCCCGGAACAGGCTCTTCCCTTGCGGGATAAATGTCGAGCAAAATGAGTTCGTCCAGCATACTGAGGCTCTTGGCGAAACCGTCTGCAAAATCGCGGGTGCGGGTATATAGATGCGGCTGAAATATACCTGTTATACGCCTCCCCGGATACATCATGCGCACAGAATCAATGGTAAAGCGCAATTCCTCAGGATGATGACCATAATCGTCAATATACACAGTCTTGTTGGTCTTTACGCGATAGTCCATGCGCCGCTGTACGCCTGCAAATAACGACAAGGCGCGGGCTGTCTTCCCTGCGTCTGCGCCTGCCAGCAACGACGCCGCCATTGCTGCTATGCTGTTCTCCACGTTTACCAACCCCGGAATGCCAAGTTGCACGTCTTTCAGCAGTTTGTCGGGTGTCTGAACATCGAACAGATAGTAACCATTACGTATGCGTATGTTGGCTGCATGAAAATCCGCCTGTGGGTTGTCTAATGAATAGGTATATTTACGAACGCCCGCAGGTGCATTGATTTCCAAACCGTACTTGGCGAGAAGATACCCGCCCGTCTTGGTTTG
>JAISKR010000068.1 GCA_031260845.1 Bacteroidales bacterium | reverse complement strand
TACCTGCACCGACTGCAGTGGTAGAAACGTAAATATCCGTTGCATTAGCTGCAAACGAAAATACAAACAACAGAAAGCAAAGTGCAATCTGTGCTTTTAAAAACCGAAATAACCGAAATAATCGTGTTGTCGTAAAATATCCACTCATCTTCATTTACTTTATAATGTTATAAACACATAAAATGATGCGTCAAAGGTAGTGATTGACTACTATACGATTTTTACATATCTGTGTCAAAAAATTACACATTCGTTCCAAAATGATAATTAATCCATCCGAGGTGAAATAATTTTTGCAAAAGTAAATATAATTTTCTAAATAAAAATTTATATTTTAAAAAAATGAATTTTTATTTAGCACCCATTCTTAATTGACAGTTGACAGTTGATAATTTCGTTTCAATTAATAATTGACAATTTTTTTAATGATTATCCGCAATCGTACCACCAATGTAAACTCTCGGAATATAGCGGGGAAACCTTATTTTTTACCTTATTAAAAAAAGAAAACAACCTTAGTAGAATATGCATAATCATCTTATAATAACCTTATTACCTTATTTTTTCGTGAATATAATGAAGTAATGAGGTTTGGGATAATTCAATTTCTGCTTGCTACGGAGGTTGTTTTGTTGAGAAAATAAGGTAAAACTTAGCGAAGCGGTCTCGTGAGCTTGCGAACAAATAAGGTTAATAAAATAGTGTGACAAACAGCCACATGAAAGTAGTGGTAACATTGCGGATAATCATAATTTGTTTTGAGGCATACATTAATATTATAATTGATAATTTGTTTTTTGCCCTGAAATGGCTTCAAGAGCGTTTGCCCATATTGCTCAAATTGTTGAGTTGAACCTCAATGTTCACCTTCCTACCAATGGTGGTTTTAGCACGTACAAACAGAATATTGTGACATTTTCATCAATCATTACCCCACCAGCATCTCAAACGCCTTCTCCATAGCCTTCTCCAATCCATCGGCATTTTTTCCGCCTGCGGTGGCGAAGAATGCTTGTCCGCCGCCGCCGCCGGCTATCTCTTTGGCAGCTTCGCGCACGGTGTTGGATGCGTTTTTGCCTTCCGTCACCAAGGCGTCGCTCAGGGCGATGGTCAGTGTCGGTTTGCCGTCGTGGTTGCTGCCTGCTATGAATACCAAGCGCTCCACCTGTTGGCGCAGGTTGAATGCCAGCGTTTTGATGAGGTCGGGCGCAAAGTCTGCGTTGAAACGGATGACGTTCAGGTTGTTGTGCTCCTCTATTTGTTTCACCAAGCCCAATTGAAATTCCGTCAAGCGTTCGCGCATCATGTCTTCCATCTGCTTTTTAAACTGCGTGTTCTCATCCACCGCTTTTTTGATGGCTTGCAGAAAGGCGGGCGAGTTGTTGAAAATTTCGCGTATTTCCTTTATCGTATCTATCTGTATGTCGATATAATCTTCGATTTTTCCGGCAGTGATGGCTTCAATTCTTCGGATTCCTGCGGCGATGGCGCTTTCGGACACGATTTTGAGCATCCCGATTTGTCCGGTCGATTGTACGTGCGTACCGCCGCAAAGTTCCACGGACTCGCCAAATTGGATGACGCGCACTTCTTCGCCGTATTTCTCGCCGAATAGCGCCATTGCGCCCATTTTCCGCGCCTCGGCAATCGGTATGCCGCGGTGTTCCGCGAGGGGCGTGGATTGGCGTATCATCCGGTTCACGATTCGCTCCACTTTGCGCAGTTCCTCGTCGGTCATTTTTTGGAAATGCGAGAAGTCGAAACGCAGGTTGTCCGGTCCCACCTGCGAGCCTTTTTGTTCCACGTGTGTGCCCAACACCTTGCGCAGCGCGTAATGCAGCAGGTGCGTTGCCGAGTGGTTGGCTTCCGTTGCCCGCCGTTTTTCCACGTCCACCACCGCCGTGAAATCAGCCTGCAAAGTTTTGGGCAGGCGGTCGGCGAGATGAATGTTCAGGTTGTTTTCCTTTTTGGTGTTGACAATGGCGATACGCTCGTCGCCGCTCTGTATGTAGCCCGTGTCGCCCAACTGACCGCCGCTTTCCGCGTAAAACGGCGTGGCGTCGAACACCAACTGAAACTGCTCCCTGTCCTTGCTTTTCACCGTGCGGTAGCGGACAATGTGCACGTCGGCTTCGGTGTAGTCGTAGCCGATAAAGCGCGATTCGTCGCACGACGTCAGTTCCACCCAGTCGCCCGTGTCCACTGCGGCGGCGGCACGCGAACGGTTTTTCTGCGCCTCCATTTCCGCCTCGTACTGCGCCTCGTCATATTGCAAGCCGTGTTCGCGCAGGATTAGGTCGGTCAGGTCGAGCGGAAAGCCGAAAGTGTCGTACATTTCAAACACCACCTTGCCGCTGATGAGCGTTTCGCGCTTTTTCTGCGCTGTCGCGATGATGCCTTCGAGCAATGCCAACCCCGTCGCCAGCGTTCGCAGAAAGGACTGTTCCTCTTCGCGGATGACGCGCTCTATCAGCGTTTGTTGCGCTTTCAGTTCGGGAAACGAATCGCCCATCACGCGCACCAAACCCGGCACCAAACGGCACAGAAAGGGATGGGTCTGTCCGAGAAACGTGTATCCGTAGCGGACAGCGCGGCGCAACAGCCTTCGGATGACGTATCCGGCTTTGTTGTTCGACGGAATCTGCCCGTCGGCGATGGAAAACGAGATGGCGCGAATGTGGTCAGCCACCACGCGCAGGGCGATGTCGGTACGCTCGTCGGCGCCGTAGCGCACGTTGCAGAGCCGCCCCGCCTCGCCGATGATGTCCTGAAAGAGGTCGATGTCGTAGTTCGACGTTTTGTGCTGAATAATGCGGCAGAGGCGCTCAAAGCCCATGCCGGTATCGACGTGCTGCGCGGGCAGCAGTTCCAACTTGCCCGACGCTTTGCGGTTGTACTGCATAAACACGAGGTTCCATATCTCGATAACCTGCGGGTCGTCGGCATTGACGCGCTGTTGTCCGGGCACCGCCGCCCGTTCCGCCTCGGGGCGCGAGTCGTAGTGAATCTCAGAACAAGGTCCGCAGGGACCGGTATCGCCCATTTCCCAGAAATTATCCTTCTTCGAGCCTTTCAGAATGCGGTCTTCCGGAAGGTACTGTTTCCAGAGGTCAAAGGCTTCGGCGTCCATGTCCAAACCGTCGTCAGCGCTGCCCTCGAAAACGGTAGCATACAGGCGGCTCTTGTCGATGCCCAGCACACCGGTAAGGTATTCCCACGCCCAGTCGATGGCTTCGCGTTTGAAATAGTCGCCAAACGACCAGTTGCCCAGCATCTCGAACATGGTGTGGTGGTAGGTATCGTGTCCCACCTCCTCCAAATCGTTGTGTTTGCCGCTCACGCGAAGGCATTTCTGACTGTCAGCCACGCGCGGATACACGGCAGGATTGTTGCCGAGGAAAATATCCTTGAACTGGTTCATCCCCGCGTTGGTAAACATCAGGGTAGGGTCGTTTTTCACCACCATCGGCGCCGACGGCACAATATGATGCTGCTTGGACTGGAAAAAATCCAGAAATGAATTTCTTATTTCGTTGGATGTCATTTGATAAGCGTATATTTATGCAAATTAAATTTGGGACAAAATTAAGGAAAAATATTCATATTTTGAGGAAAATCTGTGAGGCGCTGTGAAAAATGTCCCCGAAACCCTTATTTTGAAAGGCGCCCTTAATAGCGCCGGAAACATTGACACCCCCTCCCTTATTACCCTTATTTTACGCCCAATGTATGCTGATAAAATTTCATGAACATATCATATTCCTCGGCAAACGTGCTCTTTTTATGATGTTCAGGTTGATATTGTATTTTACATCCATCGTTTATTTTTTTGTAAATATGACAAAATATAGGGAACTTCTCTCATGAAGCGAAGCGAAATAATAAGGGCAATGCCGGGCTATGCTATCTAATACTACTAAGGGCGCCGTTGAAAATAAGGGTTCTATTACCATGTTTATAGAAATTTACGGATTTCCCATCCTTTGGCGGTTGCAATGCTTTCATCGGCTTTGCCATTTCCGGGATTTAATAAACAACCAAGTTTCCCGTTTTTGTCCTTACATACAGGTAAATTTTGAAACAAATGATTCAATGCTGATTCGGATAATTGATTGCGGTGACACATCAATTC
>JAISKR010000364.1 GCA_031260845.1 Bacteroidales bacterium | reverse complement strand
GACCTGCATAAAGTTACAACAGGAATCTTTGTACCTTTTTTCTATTTTCGATAAAGGAGAACAGGAAACCATTTTGGACAATACAATCAAGGAATTGATTAAAAATATCTGAATATCTGAAAATGTAATACAATAAATTGATAATCATATAGATAATTAAGTAGGTCGCCGCCGGACTTGGAAACCTCTTTGAGGGCATAAGTTGTAATATTCCTGAAAAGGTGAACCTTATTTATCGTTAATCTTCTCTTTTACAATATCTTTTAATGCGTCAAAGACCAAATCTACTGTTTGGCGTTTCGTGTCTGTGTCATCTAAAAAATAGGTAATCGGTACGTCAAAGTAATCGGCTATTTTTTGCAACGTGCTTATTTTCATGTCGTTTTGCCGGAACATACTGTGAAGTCCCGGCTCGCTCAGACCAATCTTGTCTGCGAATCCCTTAATCGTTAATTTATTATCGTCGATTAATTTCTTTATTCTATTGATATACAGCATAATGAAAAATATTACTAAAAATAATCATCATTTTATTTGGTAATTACGATAATTATTTATAGTTTTGTGCTGTTAAGTTATAAAAATTTATAGTACAAACCTGAAAAATTTTGTCAACATGGCTAAAAATGCAAAAGTAGTTAATTCCATACCGATAAATTCTTACACCACGGAAGCGTTGTCGAAAGAATTTGGAAAGAGATTTGATATGTCTTATCAAAAGGCTAAAAAATGTGTTCTCTCTGTATTCGATGTTATAAGCGATGCCCTTTCGAGAGATGAAGTGGTTAAAATTCATCAATTTGGTCATTTTGAATCTGTGAAAACCACAAAATCAAAGAAAATAGATGTGAATTTTTCATCAATCAAACCCCTAAATAACAAACTTCAAAATACGATAAAACCATGAAGAAAAAAAATCAGTTAGCAATTATCCTTTTTTTCGTTCTTTTTTCATGTTCCAAGGATGACAAACCCGTCGAAGTCAAAGAATGTTGGGACTGTACTCATACATATCATGTTTACAAAAACGGAAAATTCGACCATGAATTTTCACTGAAGCCAAGCGAAGTTTGCGGTAAGACATACTCTGAAATACAAGAATAGGAACGAAAATTTACCAAGTTCGATACTGATGCCGATGGTTCTTGGGAGAATATGAAATGTAAAATTGCTCGATAACACCAGCGCTGAGTAAAATAGTTCGGCGAAATTAGAAATTCCGCCAAACGCCATAGCCGAATTTCCCATTCCGAACAGGGAACTTAAACCTGTCTGCGTTGATGGTACTGCGTTTGTGAGAGAGCAGGTCGCAGCCAAACTTGCCCCCCTCAGCATACATTTGACACTGATGCAATGATGTCATAACGATTCGTATTTTTTGCAAAATTACGAATAATTATTGATAATATATAATTGTATATCAAATAGTTATAAATAAGATAAAGTGCTAAATTGTTAATAACCACCTGTTTTGTATTTTTTATGCGTTGACCCTGGTTGACAATATCAATATTTGGAATTGGACAGTCCGCATACAACGGTCGGACAAGCCGTGTCAGATAATTGCCGGAAGAACAATGAAGAATGAAAACCGCACCGGCAAAAGTCGGGGCGGTTTCTTTTTGTTAAAACCCCTTCTCTTGTGCGGAGGCTGGTTGGGGGAGGTACTTAATCGGTGTTTCGTCCGAACAGCGCTTTGAACAGTTGTTCCACTTTGTTCACAAACACCACTTGTATGGACATATTGGCTATCTCGATTCCCTTGCGGTTGGCGCCTGCCACAAATATTTTGGTAAAGCCCAATTTTTGCGCTTCCTGTATCCTTTGTTCCACACGGCTCACAGGGCGTATTTCGCCCGAAAGTCCCACTTCGCCCGAAAAACAATATTGGTGATGGATGGTAGTGTCAATATTTGATGACATGATGGCGGCAATCACGGCAAGGTCAATGGCGGGGTCATCCACTTTCAGCCCGCCTGCTATGTTCAGAAATACGTCTTTGGCGGACAGTTTGAAGCCTGCGCGTTTTTCCAATACGGCAAGCAGCATATTGAGCCGCCGTCCGTCGAAGCCGGTACACGAGCGTTGCGGGGTGCCATATACCGCCGAACTCACCAATGCCTGCACTTCAATGAGGAGCGGGCGTATGCCGTCAATGGTAGCGCCTATTCCAATGCCGCTCAATCCCTCTTCGTTGCTGGTGATAAGCATTTCAGACGGATTAGTCACTTCCCGCAGTCCATTGCCGCGCATCTCAAAAATGCCTATTTCCGACGTCGAGCCGAAGCGGTTTTTCAGCGAGCGCAGTATGCGATACACGTGATTGTGGTCGCCTTCAAACTGCAACACCGCATCCACAATGTGTTCCAGTATCTTGGGACCGGCTAATATGCCGTCTTTGGTGATATGTCCTATCAGGAAGATGGAAGTGTGCGTGGTTTTGGCGAATTTGAGCAGCGCCGCCGTACATTCGCGTATTTGCGACACGCTTCCCGCCGATGAATCAATGTTTTGCGTGCTGATGGTCTGTATGGAATCGATGAATATCAGGGCAGGCTTGTATTCTTTGCAATGCAGAAAAATGTTTTCCAGAGAAGTTTCGTTGAGGAAAAGGCAGTCGCTGCTGCTTCCGCTAACGCGGTCGGCACGCATTTTGATTTGTTGCAGGCTTTCCTCGCCCGACACGTACATGACAGTTTGCTCTTTCAGTTGCAACGCCACCTGCAAGGCAAGCGTCGATTTGCCAATCCCGGGTTCGCCGCCCAGCAGCACTAACGAGCCGGGCACTATCCCGCCGCCCAGCACACGGTTCAGTTCCTCGTTGCGGGTATCGATGCGCTGGTAATTGGCGTCGGAAATTTCTTCCAACTTATGCGGACGCGACCGTTCGGCTGACTCGTAAACAGGCTGTTGTGCGGATTTTTTCTCTACCGCCTCTTCAATATAGGTATTCCACTCGCCGCACGACGGACAGCGCCCAATCCATTTGGGCGATTCGGCGCCGCAGTTGCGGCAAAAAAACATGGTTTTCAGTTTTGACATGGCTGATTTTTTCACAAAAATATTAAAAAAAATGCTCATTCAATGCTTTTATTTTATTTTTGCAACATTGCCCGTAGGGCGTTCATATCAATGAAGAGATAATCTGCACGCCAATAGTGGTTTGTCCGTAGGGCATTCACTTTATCGACAAATGCAGGTAAAAAACAAGCACAATATTGTAAGGTATAATGATTTTATTTTATGGTGTTTTATCGTTTCCCAAAACTCTTCTGCTGTTTCGTTGCTTCTGTCGCCAATAACGAAGTCGATGAATCTCATCCTATATCTATCAACAGCAATCCATATCTGGCAGCAGTTTTTTTGACCCAATTCAAATTTTTCTGCAAAGATACAAATATATTTTTAATTAGCAATTCCGAAAAAAAAAAATTTTTAATTAAAAGAAAATCAGACTTTTTCTTGTTTTATTTAAA
>JAISKR010000339.1 GCA_031260845.1 Bacteroidales bacterium | reverse complement strand
CTTTTTTCTTCTGCCCGAGCGACAAGGCGCGAAACAAGTCGTTCTTGCGCAGTTGCAGTTCGTCAAGGTATGCGGCGAACTGCTTGTGGTCAAAGGCAGGATACAAGGGCGCATACAGGTCAACATACCGCTGTATGGTGCCTTCCGGCGCATAAAACTCTTCGGGCACGAACAGCATATCGCTAAGCATCGCAGGTTCTCGCCGCCGCGATTCGAGTCCAAACACTTGACAGGTTCCGCTTTTGGGGAAAAGCATACCCGTCATGATTTTCAACAGGGTGGTTTTCCCTGCACCATTACGTCCCAGCAAGCCATAGATGTGCCCGCTGTCCATCGACAGGCTCAGCCCGTCGAACACTCCGGCACGCTTGCCGTAGCGGAAACTTACATTTTCTATTTGTATCATAGCATTAAAGAATTAGTGTACTACTAAAATAATACACTGCAAAGAACGATACAATTTTTTAATCCACCAAAAAAAATGACATTTTTTTTAAAATATTTTTTTGATTGTCAGTTAATGTTCACGATAACAGACGGTTAAAATTCAGTTTAATTTTTACCGCACCCAATATTGATTTCTTCCAATCCAGCCGTATTTGTCCAGCGAGCCTCGCAGTTTCAGTTTGCCCGATTTTTTGTCGAAACTGACAGTTCCGTAATATTTTTTGCCTGTTTCGGGGTCAAGAACGTAGCCTTCTTTCAGTATGCCGTTGTCCGCTTTCATGCCGCGAAGAATGGTCATGCCCAAAACCGGTTTGTCTTTGTCCGCGCCCTCGCATTTGTCGCAAACCGCGTCGGCATACATATACATTTTCTCAATTTTGCCGTAATACAGCCCGTCTGCGTCTTTGTAAACCCTCACCAACGCGCGAATTTCGCCTGTCTTGTCGTCCACCGTTTTCCAATCGCCCACAATGGCGGATATTTGGCAATAAGCCGGAATCACGACCGTCGTGAGCATCCATAACACGATTATCTTTTTCATCATCGCTTCTATTTACCTGACAAAAATAGCAATTTATCGTGAATTATCAAAATTTCGTATCTTTGCCGCTCAAAATTTCTAATTTAAAGAATAAAATAATGATTAAAAAAGTATTATTGACGGGCGTTATCGCAGCGAATGTTTTCTGCGGCGTTCGTGGGGGTGGATTGCTGACCAACACCAATCAAAGTGTTCATTTTCAGCGTAATCCGGCGCGGGATGCCTCTATCGGTATCGACGCCGCCTATACCAATCCCGCAGGTTTGGCGTTTTTGCCGGGCAATGGTTTTTACTTTTCCTTGAATAACCAGAGCGCTATTCAAAAGAGAACCATCAAGTCCACCTTTGCGCCGTTTGCAGGATTTGGGGGGAACGCCGAGAAAGAGTTTGAAGGCAAAACGACAGCCCCTTTCATTCCAAACGTGCAGGCAGCCTACAAAACAGGCAAATGGGTGATTTCGCTCAATGCGGGAATAGTGGGCGGCGGCGGAAGTGTTGAATTTGGCGCCGGCTTGCCCTCTTTTGAGTCCACGCTCGCCATTGTTCCGGCTGTTTTAGCCGCTCAGGGTGTTCCGGGCGTTGGCGGTTATTCGTTGGACAGTAAATTGACCGGCTCTTCCATCATCTACGGCGGACAAGCGGGCGCTACCTACGCCTTTCTTGAACATTTTTCGGCTTATGCCGGACTTCGTTACACTTATGTGAGCAACTCTTACGAAGGTTATCTGCGGAATATCAAGATTGGAATGGGTGGCAATCTGCTGCCGGCAGAGAACGTTATAGCAGGCATTGCGGCGATGAATCCTGCTGCTGCCGCTTTTGCGCCCTTAGTGGCGGAAAAGGAAGTGGATTGCAAGCAAACCGGCTCGGGCATTGCGCCGGTAATTGGTTTGGACTACAATTGGAATGGCTTGAATATCGGGGCAAGGTATGAATTTAAAACCTCTATCGACCTGAAAAACAAGACAACCATCAACACGACCGGCGTCAATGACTTTGCAGACGGGGTGAAAACGCCCTACGACATTCCCGCCCTGTTCACCATCGGTGCGCAATACGCTATTATTCCCGCTTTGACGGTATCGGCGGGCTATCATCATTTCTTCGATTCGGATGCAGACATGGCAGGCGGCAAGCAACAGTACGTTGACAATGGAATCAATGAATATTTGTTGGGCTTGGAATACAAAATCAACGATATATTTATGGTCAGTTGCGGTGCGCAGTATTCGCTCGCCGGCGTTACAAACGATTACCAGTCCGACCTGAGTTTTTCGATAGATAACTATTCGCTGGGCATTGGCGGAACGGCTCGTTTGACGGAAAATATCAGCCTTACACTGGCGTATTTATTTACGAGTTATTCGGACTGGACAAAAAATTCAACCGATTACGGGAAAATTAACGCTTTAACCCAGGGCGTTATCCCAGCCACAGCCGGAAAGGATACTTTTGGGCGCACCAGCAACGCCGTTGGCATAGGGCTTGATTTCAGGTTTTAAAGCATTTTGTTGAAGGGTACGACATGAAGTGTCGTAGTGATTTGTTTACTTCACCACAATATGGCGAAATAAAATTAAAAATAACTATTTTCTGCAATATATTTCCATAGCGGGGCAGCCATCAACGACTGTTTGATTTCATCGGCG
>JAISKR010000121.1 GCA_031260845.1 Bacteroidales bacterium | reverse complement strand
ATAATAATTCGTCAATGGCATCCTGTATGGGCGGCATATTCGCTGCCCATCCCGATGAAGACTGAGCGTTTAACCGGCAAAAATCAAGTATTTCGCCATCCTGCAATAGCCCTATTTTGATAATGGTTCCTCCCAAATCTATGGCTACACTGTATTTTTCCATGACTATTTTTTTATACGTTTCGCTATTAACGATATGGATTCAATATTGTTAATTGATTTTCAACAACTTGACCGTGTTGCAAATCTTCTGAATACAGCAGTTTGCATCCGCTCTGCAATGCTTGTGTACTAATGACTGTATGATTTGTTTTCATGATACGCCTCGATGTCTGTTGTTTGGCTTCTTCTGTGGAAGAATAGGCGTAAATAACAATATTAGTATCAAGAAAAACTTTATCGTTCGTTGGCTTCATCTCTGTTGAATTTAAAACCTACTGTGTCGATAGAAATGCTGTTAAACGTCACTTTTTTGCGACGTTCCTGTCTAACGACCGTATCTATTATAGGAAATGCTGTGATTTCCACTTTTTTCCCTACATATTCTTCGGGAATTGACAACAGCACCTCAGCACTGTCAGGAACAAGAACAGAACGAATCATACGTTTATGTATTTTTCACAAAAATAGATGAAAAATTTGAACTTTACAAATAGATACAAAGATTTTTTATTTAATGGTTACCGTAAAGACGAGTAGCGAAAATAATAATCTTCTTTTCATGCTATTGTTAATATATTTTGTTACTGAAAGTTATAACACTTTTATGCAAATCTATTAATCGATTAATGAATCTGCATAAAATCGTCGTAAGGTACAATGAATCACTATAGTATCACAACCGTATCACAACGTATCACTATTGTATTTCAATAATATCCCCGCTGTTCAGCAGGTCGTCCACGCAACGGATGGGCGATTTTGCCTTTTGCTCGTTGATTTGTTCTTCCGTCAGGCGGTCGAAGGTGGGGGCTTCTACGGAACGTATCACTCCCACTGCCATTGGGAAATGCGGTGGCGCCATTTTGGCTACCATCATTTGAAGCGTCGGGTCGGCTTCTGAGGGATTGTGCACCAATATATCCTTTTCGGTAACGCCATTTTTGCCGATTTCCACCACTTCGAGGCGCAGTCCGTTCAGGCGGATGCCTTTGTTCTTATCCTTGCCGAAAAGTAAGGGCTTGCCTGCTTCCAGCGTCAGTTGATTTTCATCGCGAACGTCCTTGCCTGTCACCTGCGCATGGGTTTTGTCCGCAAAGATGACGCAGTTTTGAAGCGTTTCCACTACGGCTGTTCCGCGATGCAGGGCTGCTTCTTTCAGCACCTCTGCCATGTGTTTGAGTTGGTTGTCGGCAACGCGGGCAAAGAAAGTGCCTTGTGCGCCTATTACCAAATCGCTCGGATTGAACGGCGTTTCAAGTGTTCCGTAAGGCGACGTCTTGGTGACAGAGCCTGTTGGGGTGGTAGGGGAAAATTGCCCTTTGGTAAGCCCGTAAATACGGTTGTTGAACAGGATAATGGTCATGTCCACGTTGCGGCGTATGGCGTGTATGAAATGGTTGCCGCCGATTGCCATGGAATCGCCGTCGCCGGTGTTTACCCAGATGCTTAGGGCGGGATTGGCTATTTTCATGCCCGAAGCGATAGCGGCTGCACGTCCGTGAATGCTGTGGAAGCCGTAAGTGCTCACGTAGTACGGAAATCGCGACGAGCAGCCGATGCCCGACACCACTACGTAGTTTTCTTTTTTATACCCAAGTTGCGGCAACACCTGCGTCACAGCGCTCAAAATGGCATGGTTGCCGCATCCGGGGCACCATTTTACCATCTGGTCGCTCACAAAATCGCTTTTGTTCAACTCTACTTCGCTTTTCGGTATTCTTTCGTCTATTTTATTCATTTAAAACTTTTTTTTACAATGATTTTAAAACTTTTAATCTTACTCTGCTGTTATCCTCTTTCATAAATCAATGTTTTATCTTTCTCAATTAAAGAGGACATATCCGATTTATTGACCATTTTGGCGCTTACCAAATCCACCTTTTTTTGTAATTGGTCTTCAACAGCAAACTTAATGTCAAAATAATCGTACAATTTGTTCAACTCATCGTAATCAAACTCTGCCAACAAATCAATATCACTCTTGCTGTCGGCTTCGCCACGAGCATAAGAGCCAAACAGATACAGCCTGATAACAGGCTTATCCTGCATGAGATACTGAATTTTTTGTATGTCTGACGATGGTAAAAACATATTACTTGTTTAATTTTTCTACAATTTCTTCCACCAAGAACGGTTGTCCCTGCACTTTGTTGATTTGCCCGTAGGTAAACTGCGGATAAGTGGCGCGTAAATAATTGACAAACTGTCCGTTGTTCAGTTCGCACACTACTATACGCTTGTATTTGCCAAAAATTTCGGCGGTATTTTTCGGTAGCGGCATGATATGTTTGAAATGGGCATGACCTGTTTTTACGCCTTGTTCCCGCATCACTTCGGCAGCGGCATGAACAAAACCATACGTTCCGCCCCAACTGACCAGCAGCAAATCGCCGGCGTCGTCGCCTTCCGTTTCCTGTTTGGGGATGAAATCCGCCACTTTCTGCACTTTTTGGTTGCGATAGTACACCATTTTCTCGTGGTTCAGCCCGTCGGTGGATACGCTGCCCTTGCCGTCGGTCTTTTCCAAGCCGCCGACGCGGTGCAACAGTCCGGGCGTACCCGGCAAAGCCCATTGGCGCACAACTGTTTCGGGGTTGCGGCGGTAAGGCTGATATTCGAGGTCGTTGGCTTGCGCGACAGGCGGCGTGATGGACGGTAAATCCTTCACTGACGGTATTTTGAACAGTTGCGAGCCGTTGGCGATATATCCGTC
>JAISKR010000099.1 GCA_031260845.1 Bacteroidales bacterium | reverse complement strand
AAAAATAATTTTTGCGTTTTAAAAATAATCCGTATCTTTGCAGCCCTAAAAATTGAAGTAATCTTATATCTAAAATAAGCCATGAAGAAAGATATTCATCCAAAAAACTATCGGTTGGTAGTGTTCAAAGACATGTCGAACGACTATACTTTTATTACCCGCTCGACAGCCAATTCACGCGAAACGATTGAACTCGAAGGCGTTACTTATCCCTTGATTAAGTTGGAAATTTCCAACAGTTCGCATCCTTTTTATACCGGAAAAATGAAATTGGTGGATAGCGCCGGTCGTGTTGATAAATACATGAACCGATACAAAGACCATTACAAGAAAGTTAAAAGTTGATAATGTCCTTTGAAAATACAAGGTCGGGCTTCATATTTTTTGTGAAACCCGATTTTTTTTTGCCTGTCAATTCAAAAATTACTACTTTTGGGAATCGTTTTTATCAAAAATTTTGAGTTATGCACATCGCTATTGCCGGAAATATCGGCTCAGGTAAAACCACGTTAACGGGCTTGTTGTCCAAACATTACGGATGGGAGGCACATTACGAAACTGCGGAAAATAATCCGTATTTGGATGATTTTTATGATGATATGCAGCATTGGTCATTCAACCTGCAAATTTATTTTCTGAACGAACGCTTCGGACAGATTCAGAAAATCAGGGAGTCGGGATTAGACGTGGTGCAAGACCGCACCATTTACGAGGACGCCTACATTTTTGCAGCCAACCTTCATGCAATGGGATTGATGAGTATGCGCGACTACAAAACCTACCGTTCGCTGTTCGACAAGATGACCGGGTTCATCCAGTCGCCCGACCTGTTGATTTATCTTCGCGCTTCGGTACCCACCTTGGTCAGGCAGATTCAAAAACGGGGCAGAGCCTTCGAGAGCGGCATCCGGCTCGATTATCTCGGCAAACTCAACGACCGCTACGAAAAATGGATTAGCCAATATATTTCGGGCAACATACTGATAATAAACGTGGACGAGATTCAGTTTGAAGAAACACCGGAAGACTTAAATTCCGTCATCAACCGGATTGACGCCCAAATACATGGTCTTTTTTAAGTGAAATTTAAAACTTACAGAAATGAATATTACTCAGAAAAATCACAACCGGAGGACATCCCCTCTAATGCGCAGAAGTGCACTCTTCTTTGTTGCTGTTTTGTTTGTTTTAACTGCCGGAGCACAGCCTGTCATTGTCTTTGACAAGGCAGAGCACAATTTTGGCAAAGTGAACGAAGCCGACGGCGAGGCGGTACACAATTTTGCGTTTAAGAACACCGGCACATCGCCGCTCATCATCAAAAACGTAACCACCACCTGCGGATGCACCACGCCGGAATGGACAAAACAACCTGTTCCACCGGGAGGAAACGGAGTCATCAAGGTGTCGTATGACATGAAAGGACGTCCGGGCACGATTGACAAGACTATCACTGTGCTTAGCAACGGCAAGCCGGCAAGTGTGGGACTGCACATCATCGGCGAGGTGACAGGCATTGACCGCGCCCCCGCCGAGGCGTTCCGCTTCAAGATGGGCAACCTTCGCCTGTCGGAGCATCATCTGACATTCAACCGCGTATGGTCTTACGAAAAGCCTTCCTTGACCGTTGTGGCTTACAATCCGGGCGCAGAAACCGTGAAAATAGAGTTTGCGAACCTGCCGCCGCATATCAAGGCTGAGGTATCACCCGCCTCTATTGGGAAAGAGCAAAAAGCCGCCATCAAACTGACTTACGACGCCGCCAAAAAGAACGAATGGGGCTTTGTGAGCGACCGTGTAAGCCTGTTGCTGAACGGAAAACAAGACGGACAGTATTATCTGATGGTGACAGCCAACATACAGGAGGATTTTTCGCGATGGACGGCACAGCAGTTGCAGAATGCACCGGTGCTCACGATAGACGCGACCGTGGTTGAAGCCGGAAAAATCAAGCGCGGCGAAAAGAAAGAATACAAGGTGAAACTGACCAACAACGGCAAAAGCAAACTGTTGATTCGCAAAACGGAATCGCCTAATCAGCAGGTGAAAGTGACCGCGCCAAGGGAAATTGCCGCAGGCGCCAATGCCGAAATGCTCATTCAATACGATTCGTCGGAACAAAGCGGCGCTCAGAGCAAAATCATCACCATGACCACCAACGACCCGCAAAACAGCCAAATAACCTTAAAACTGAAAGCGGAAGTTGTTGATTGAAAGAATTTAAAATGAAAGAAGATATCGAACAAAAAATTTGTTCCCGTTTGAATTTAGATTGGCGCGACAGCCTGATGGAAAATCTGGGCATGGAGGTGCTTTCTGCTTCCGAAAAACGGGTGGAAATCACCATGCCGGTTGATTCGCGTACACGACAAGCGGCGGGAATTTTACACGGGGGAGCATCGCTGGCATTGGCGGAAACGGTTGCCGGCGTAGGCTCGCTGGCTGCCTGCCAACCCGATGAACGCATTGTGGGAACGCAAGTGAGCGGAAACCACGTGGTGCCCGCACCGGAAGGGGAAAGCGTGCGAGCCGTAGGAACCATCATCCACCACGGAAAAACCATGCACGTGTGGAATGTGGACATTTTCAGAGCCGACGGACGATTGGTGTCCACCGCGCGGGTAGTCAATAATGTGTTGAAAAAGAAATGATTGATACGCTTATCCGACATGGTGACATTTTTGCTGCTTACCGCATTCCCGGCGAAGGAACGGCGCATATCCTGATGCAAAACGACCAGTCGCCGTTGATACTGCAAGACGTCAGCCGGTTAAACGGACAGCAGGGATATGTGATGGCGCCTTACCACATCACCGATGAACATCCTTTGGTCATCATCCGCCCCGACAGGGAAGCGCTTTTGCCCGTGCCCGAATCTGCCGCAGGCGAGGTGTTCCGGCATCCCGAATACCGGCAATCGAAGGCGGAATACGAACGCTGCTTTTCCGTTTTCATACAATCCTTGCAGGAAAAGCGTTTGGAAAAATTAGTGCTTTCGCGACAGATAAGCGTGGAACGAAGTCCTGCTTTTTCGCCCGAACAGGCGTTTTTTACGGCTTGTTGGCGATACAGGTTCTCGTATGTATATCTCTGCCACACGCCTGTCACGGGAATGTGGTTGGGCAGTACGCCCGAAATCCTGCTGTCGGGAAGCGGCAACCAGTGGCACACCGTGGCGCTTGCCGGAACGCAGCCCTTGCTCAATGGCAAACTGCCCGCCACATGGGACAACAAAAACAGGGAAGAGCAGCATTTAGTGGCAATGTATGTCAAACAGCAACTGACAGCCCACGGCATTTCGTTTTCGGAAGAAGCGCCTCACGCGGTCAGGGCGGGGGAACTGGCTCATTTACGGAGCGATTTCCATTTTTCGCTGCCTGCTGTGAGCCATCTCGGCGACCTGCTGAAACGCCTGCATCCTACGCCCGCCGTATGCGGCTTGCCCAAAGAAGACGCCTATCGGTTCACACTGAAAGAAGAAGGCTACGACCGCCGCTATTATTCAGGCTTTACGGGCAGGTTACATCCCGCGGGCAACACCGATTTGTACGTCAATCTGCGCTGTATGCACATCGGGCAGCAGGCGCTTAGCCTGTATGCCGGAGGCGGTTTACTGCCCTCTTCCACCCTCAACGAGGAATGGAAGGAAACGGAAGACAAGTTACAAACCATGCTAAAACTCATCCGATAATGTATTCCAACAAGAAAAATGTTTTGCAATTAGCGGCTTTGCTGCAAGCGTTCGGCGTCAGGCACATCGTGTTGTCGTCGGGCGCACGGAATGCACCGCTTGCCCATACTTTCGCCGCGCATCCCTTTTTCATCTGCCATTCGGTGATTGACGAGCGAAGCGCCGCTTTCTATGCGCTCGGCGTCATGGATTCCACCCGCGAAACAGTGGCTATTTGCTGCACTTCGGGTACGGCGGTGCTCAATTACGCCTCTGCTGTTGCCGAAGCCTTTTACAGACAGTTGCCCTTGGTGGTGATTACGGCAGACCGCCCCGAAGCCCTGTTGGGACAAATGGACAATCAGGTCATCCCGCAGCGCGGTCTGTTTGGGGCGTTGGTGCGGAAGTTCGTACAACTTCCCGAAATCACAACGCCCGATGATGAATGGTACTGCAACCGACTCATTAATGAAGCCCTGCTGGAAAAAGACCACCACGGAAAGGGACCGGTTCACATCAACGTGCCTTTGTCTGAACCTCTGTTTGAATATTCGGAAGCGGCATTGCCGGCAGTTCGCAAGATAAACCGCCACACAGAGGCGAACTCATGCGCCAAACGTTTCCCAACCTTCGCCAAGCGAATGATTATCGCAGGGCAACTGCCGCCGGACAACGGATTGAAAGAAACGCTGGAAATTTTGGCGGAAAAATACAATTGCGTGGTGCTGGCGGAACATCCTTCCAACCTGCATTCGCCGTCGTTTGCATGGAATTTTGACGCGCTTTTGGGCGCTCTGACCGATGACGAGCAAACGCAATACGCGCCCGACCTGCTGATAAGCGTAGGAGGACACGTCGTTTCCAAACGGGTGAAACAATTTTTCAAAAAGCATCCGCCGCAGGAACACTGGCTTGTCAGCGCCACGGGCGACGTCGCCGACCTGTACCACCACCTGACGAACGTGATTGAAACCGAGGCATTGAGTTTTCTGGAAGCGCTTGTCCGCACTGACGCCGACGCGGTTGCCCAAGACGCCCTCTTCCCCACCCTTTGGAAGCGCCGATTAGACGCCATTCCCGTTACGCAGCCGGAATATTCCGACCTTTCCGCTGTGAAAGCGCTGATGCAGGCGTTGCCTGACGATTGTTCGCTGCATCTGGCAAACAGTTCATCAGTGCGTTTCGCGCAACTTTTCCCGCTGAAAGCCACCGTACACACTTTTTCCAACCGCGGAACAAGCGGCATCGACGGTTGTCTGTCCACCGCCGTCGGATATGCTGCGGTAAGCGACCGCCTCACCTTCCTGCTGACGGGCGATTTAGCCTTCTTCTACGATATGAACGGCTTGTGGAACCGACAAATAACCGGCAATTTGCGAATATTGCTCAACAACAACGGTGGCGGAGAAATATTCTGCACCCTGCCGAAATTCGACCACGCCTGCCCCACCGAACAATACACAATGGCACGGCACAGCGCCACAGCGCAAGCATGGGCGGAAGCAGCAGGTTTCACCTACCTGCAAGCAAGCAACAAGGCAGAATTGCAGCACCAAATACCCATCCTGACCGACGCCACAAGCGACAAACCCATACTATTAGAAGTCTTGACCGAGATGGAGAAAAATTGCAAAATCCTGTTATAGGTGGTGATACATAGTGATTCGATAGTGATTCATTGTGATACGTTGTGATTCGATTGTGATTCATTGTGATACGTTGTGATTCATAGTGAGACAATTGTATCACCATTGTCTCACTATTGTATCACGGCTGTTTTACAACTGTTTCACTATTGTATCACGGCTGTTTCACCGCCTTCACCGTTTTCACTTTCCCTGCTTTCTCCAAGCGGAAGAAATACAGCCCTGCGGGCAGTTTCTCCAAACTGATGGTTTCATCAGGATTCACTACCTTTTGGGTATGCACTACTGCGCCGTTGACCGTAATTACCTGCAACACGCTGCCTTCTGCGCCTGTCAGGTGCAAGGTTCCTGCAAAGGGGTTGGGGTACACCTGTACAGACAGGGCATACCCTGTTTCTACCACGCCGGTTGGTATGGGGGGTACGTCTTCTACCGTTTTGGTGATGGTCTTGGTTTCGGTATCAATGGTAAAGTTGAGGTCAACGTACTTTTTGTCTTCCTGCGCCTCCACAATCAACACTGCATCCAAAGTGTATCCGGGCAAATCGGGTACTATCTTGTAGCGACCTTTGGGCAGGTCTTTGATGACGTAGTGACCGTTGGCGTCTGTCATGCCGGTGCGTACAAGTATCCATTCCTCGTCGTCGTCTTTCTTTTGCGAACTGGCATATACGCGCACAGGGGTATTACGGCTTGGTTTAGCCTTGATGTGCATGGCTTTCAACTCAT
>JAISKR010000082.1 GCA_031260845.1 Bacteroidales bacterium | reverse complement strand
TACTGGCTTAATTTATAAGATATTTGCCTGCGAAATTCGGAACATACGATGGCGGTTGCCGTTGCCACGTTGAGCGATTCGGAAGTCGGCTCGCCTGCGGGATACGAGGGGATGAGAATCCGTTTGTCCACATATTTTGCCGTTTCCCTGCTGACGCCTTTCGATTCGTTGCCCATCACAATCAATGCCTTGGCGGGAAGGGATTGTTGGAAAATGTTTTCACCGTCTAAAAACGCGCCGTAAATGGGAAGTTCGGGATATTTGGAATGTAATTGCTCTATGAAATCAATACCTGTGGGATATGTTTTCACACGAATAACAGCGCCCATCGTAGATTGGATAGTTTTGGGATTGAAAGTGTCGGCGCAGCCTTCGCCACACAGCACGTGCCGTATGCCAAACCAGTCGGCTACGCGGATGATGGCGCCCAGATTGCCCGGGTCTTGCACACCGTCAAGGTAAAGCGACAAACCGGAGGCGATTTCGCCCATATCAAGCGCATATTCGGGAATACGCACCAACGCCATTGCGCGGTGGGCGGTTTTCAGGAAACTGATTTGTGCCAGTTCCTGTTCGGTTACTGCTGTCGTTTCGGATGCTTTTGCCTGCAAAAGAGGCGGCAATTGTTCTATCCATGCGGCATCTGCCAACAAACAAGCCACAGAAAGCGGCGAAGCAAGTATTTCGCGCACGGTTTTGTCGCCTTCCACCACAAACAAACCCTGTTCATTCCGGTATTTCCGGTGTTCCAACGAACGGATTAGTGTTATTTTGGCTTTGCTTAACACGGAGAAATGGGTGAAAGGATAAAAGGTTGAACGGATAAACGGATAAAGGCTATCCTATAATAATTAAGGAATAATCTTTTTTGCCTTTCTGCACCAATAAATATTTTCCGTTGAGCAGATTTTCCACACTAACGCTAAGGTTTATGTCCGCCACTTTTGCCTTGTTGAGGCTCAGTCCGCCGCCTGCGACCAAACGTTTGGCTTCGCCTTTGGACGGGAAAATGGCTGTATGTACGCTCAGCAAGTCCAGCAGCGGGATACCGGCTTCCAAATCAACCCTGTTGACAGTATATTGCGGCACGCCCTCGAATATGCTTACGAAAGTGTCCTCGTCCAATGCCGCCAATGAGTCAGCCGTTCCCTGTCCGAACAGCAGTTTCGAGGCGTCTTCGGCAGTTTGCACGTCGGCAGCGGAATGTACCAGCGTAGTGACCTCGCGAGCCAGCGTTTTTTGAAGGATACGCAGGTGAGGCTCGGCGTGTTGTCGCTCTATCAAGCCTTTTATCTCGTCCTGTGGCAGTCCGGTGAATATTTTGATATATTTCTCGGCGTCGGCGTCGCTCACATTCAGCCAAAACTGGTAGAATTGGTAGGGCGAAGTGCGTTTGGCGTCGAGCCACACGTTTCCTGATTCGGTTTTGCCGAATTTCCCGCCGTCAGCCTTGGTGATGAGCGGGCAGGTAAGCGCAAACGCCTCGCCGCCTTCAATACGGCGTATCAACTCTGTGCCGGTGGTGATATTGCCCCATTGGTCGGAGCCGCCCATCTGCAAACGGCAGTTTTTGTTGCGGTAGAGCCACAGAAAATCATAGCCTTGCACCAATTGATAGGTAAATTCGGTAAACGACATTCCGTCGCCCTCGCCTGCAAGGCGTTTCTTTACCGAATCCTTGCTCATCATGTAGTTCACGGTGATATGCTTGCCTATGTCGCGGATGAAATCCAGAAAAGTAAAGCCTTTCATCCAGTCGTAATTGTTTACCATCTCGGCAGCATTGGGCGCATCGGACTCAAAGTCGAGAAATTTCGCCAATTGTTGCCTGATACACGCCTGATTGTGGCGCAGTTCATCTTCGCTGAGCAGGTTTCGCTCTTGCGATTTCATGGAAGGGTCGCCAATCATGCCCGTAGCGCCACCCACTAATGCCAGCGGCTTATGTCCGCAACGCTGAAAATGGCGCAACATCATCACGCCCACCAAATGACCGATGTGGAGTGAGTCTGCCGTCGGGTCGATGCCCACGTATGCCGTGGTCACTTCCTTTTGCAGCAACTCATCCGCGCCCGGCATAATATCGTGTATCATGCCGCGCCACCGCAATTCTTCTACGAAATTCATTCTATTTTTGATTTACTTAACCCTTTCTGAATATGACCTTGTGCGGGTATCTACCTTGATTTTTTCGCCCTGCTCAATGAACAGCGGCACGCCGATAATGGCGCCTGTTTCCATTGTCGCCTGTTTCAGCGAGTTGGTGGACGCCGTGTCGCCGCGCATACCCGGTTCGGTGTAGGTAATTTCCAATTCCACGAAAGGAGGCAGTTCGCAGGTCAACACCCGTTCCTCGTCGGCAAGGAACATCATTTCCACGGATTGCCCTTCTTTCATCAGGTCGGGGTTGTCCACCAAATCCGCTTGAAGGTCAATCTGGTCGTAGGTTTCGCTGTGCATGAAGTGAAATCCGAGGTCGTCCTTGTACAGAAACTGGTACGGACGACGTTCAACACGAATTTCGTCCACTTTCTCGCCTGCCGTAAAGGTGTTTTCCAAAATCCGCCCGTTTTCGAGGTTGCGGAGTTTAGTTTTCACAAAAGCGCCGCCCTTACCCGGTTTCACGTGCTGAAACCACACAATGGCACAAGGTTTGTCGTTGTAACGGATACACAATCCGTTTCTGAAATCTGCTGTAGAAGCCATTTATTCTTGTTTTATGATGATAATTTACGATTAAAAATTGGGGACAAAGGTAATATCTGTAAATGAATTAGGCAAACAAATGTTGTAGATAAAAAATATTGAAATTATTTCACCCCAAAGATGGAAATATTCCGAAAAAAAGTACCTTTGTAAGGTTTATTTTCATAAAGAATATTTTGTATGGAGTTGTTATCTAAACGATTGGCTGGTCTTTCGGAGTCACAGACCATGGCGATGAATCAAAAAACGCAGGATTTGCAGGCTCAGGGTGTTGATGTGGTGAACCTCAGCGTGGGTGAGCCTGATTTTTTTACCCCCGACCATGTGAAAGCAGCCGCCAAAGAAGCGGTTGACAAAAATTTTTCGTTCTATTCGCCCGGTGACGGCTATATGGACCTTCGCAAGGCGGTGGTTGCCAAACTGAAAAACGAAAACGGATTGGATTTTGAACCGAAACAGGTAATAGTGGGCAACGGCGCTAAACACGCGCTGGCAAACACTGTCATGTCCATTGTGGACGACGGC
>JAISKR010000318.1 GCA_031260845.1 Bacteroidales bacterium | reverse complement strand
CATTCCGATACGGTAGTTGTCTCCGCCGAGCAACACCACCTTATCTCCGGGAACAGGATGATCTTTGATGCTGTCGTTTTTGCGGGCATACCCGATTCCTCCGGCCATCATGATGACCTTATCGAATCCGTATTTTTTCAATTTATCGGTATGTTCAAATGTGAGCAAACTGCCACAGATTAGCTGTTGTCCGAACTTATTTCCGAAATCACTTGCTCCGTTGGAGGCTTTGATCAAAATATCCAATGGACATTGGTACAGCCAGTGTCGCGGCGGGGTAATCTTTTCCCAGATGCGGCCTGTTTCTTCAAAACGGGGGTATGAAGTCATATACACCGCTGTTCCCGCCAAAGGAATAGAGCCTTTACCGCCTGCAAGACGGTCGCGTATCTCGCCGCCACTGCCGGTAGCCGCTCCGTTGAATGGCTCTACGGTGGTGGGGACGTTATGTGTTTCGGCTTTCAGCGAAATGACAGTATCTTCCGTGCGTACTGTGAAATTGGAGGGTTGGTCGCCGCGCTCAGGCACAAAACGCTTAATTTCCGGACCCTTGATGAACGCGCAGTTGTCCTTGTAAGCGCTCACGATGAGGTTGGGGTTGGTTTCCGACGTGCGGCGAATCAATCCGAACAGCGAATCGGGTTTCTCCACGCCGTCAATCACGAAGCGCCCGTTGAAAATCTTGTGGCGGCAGTGCTCGGAATTAACCTGCGAAAAGCCGAAAATCTCGCTATCGGTAAGTTTGCGCCCTATCTTCACCTGCAAGCCTTCGAGATAGGCTATTTCGTCGCTGTTGAGCGCCAGCCCTTCCTGTTGGTTGTAAGCGGTTATGTCGTCGATATAGCGGATAGGCTCCGGCTGCAAGTCGATGGTAAACACGCTATTGTCCAAATGCTCATAAAGCGCTTGAAGCATGGGGTCGTAACCGAGCGGCGCATTCTCTTTGGGCAGTGTGGTGGCAACAAACCGCTCAATGCGGACAATGCCGGTTATGTTCATATTCAGGGTAATATCGACGGCATTGGTACTCCAAGGAGTAATCATCTCGCGGCGCGGTCCCACGAACCAGCCGTCAATTGTCGGCACATCAAGGCGTTCAGCCTCTCCGAACAGCCATTCCATTTTGGCAATGTCCTGCTGCGACAACTCATTAATCGCCTGAACAGCAATTATTTCTTCAAACTTGTTGCGAAAAAAGTATATCATGATACGTAAGGTTTTGGAGCGACAAAGATACAAATTTAATTGAGAATTGACAATGAAGATACAATAATATAATGTATGATTTAATACTCGTAATATGTGAATGATACACCCTGAACTTGTTGACCGTGTGTTACGAATTTTTTAAAACGTGGTACTACAAACTACGATAACAGTATGTATTAAAAAATAATTTCCGCAAAATATGCGGAAATTATTTTTAAGTACGACATATCGTGTCGTAGTGTTTTTGGTTTCGAGATGGTTATTACTTGCCCAGATATTCCAATGCCTTTTGGTACAGGTTTTCACCGGTGTATCCCAACTTCTCATCCAATACCTTGTAAGGTGCGGAAAAACCGAAACTTTCCATGCCAATCACCTTACTGTGTACACCTGCCAAGCCTTGCAGCGTAACGGGAAGTCCTGCCGTCAGTCCCAATACGGGAATGCCGTCGGGGATGACGCTTTTTTGGTAACTGACGGGTTGTGTGCGGAACCGTCCCTCGGAGATAGCGGCTACCACCCAAACTTTCAGTCCTTTGGCAGCCTGTAATTTTTCGGCGCTTTCAATGCAGGTAGCCACTTCCGAACCGTTTGCCAAAAGGATTAATTTGGGCTTATCTGCTTTTCCCCAAGCCACATAAGCGCCTTTTTCAGCCTGCAAGGCATCAGCATAGCGCGTCGCACCGGTGTGTATGGGAATATCCTTGATATTTTGACGCGATAAAATGAGCGCTGTGGGAGTGCCGGTATTTTCCATCGCCATTTTCCATGCCACGCTTGTTTCAGTACCATCTGCCGGACGCAGTACCAAGGCGGAAGGATGATCTGAATGGTTTTTCAATTGTTCCATCAGGCGGATTTGCGCTTCCTGTTCTACCGGTTGGTGGGTAGGTCCGTCTTCGCCTACGCGAAATGCATCGTGCGTCCACACGTATTTGACGGGCAGTTCCATCAGCGCCGACATACGGAACGCAGGTTTCATATAGTCGGAGAAGACAAAGAAGGTGCCACAGGCTACGAAAATGCCGCCATGCAATGCAATACCATTGGCAACAGCCGCCATCGTTAATTCGCAAACGCCCGCTTGCAGGAATGCGCCTGAAAAATCGCCTTTTGTCAAGGCTTTGGTATTTTTCAAAAAGCCGTCTGTTTTGTCGCTGTTGGAAAGGTCAGCCGAACTGACAATCATGTTTTCCACGTTTTTGGCGAAATATGCCAGCACAGCAGAAGAAGCGGCACGTGTGGCAGAGTTTTCCTTTTGTACGATGGCTGCATAATCGATTTCAGGCGCTTTACCTGAAAAGAATTTCTTGAATTTGGCTGCCAAGGCAGGATTAGCGGCTTCCCATGCTGCCTGTTGCTTTTTCTTCGCGGCGGCAGCCTGTATTTTTTCTTCGCGCACTTTGGCGTAGTATGTTTTTACTTCATCGAACACAACGAAAGGATTGTCGGGGTTTCCGCCTAAGTTGGCGATGGATTTGGCAAAGGATGCGCCGGCTTCGCCCAGAGGCATACCGTGTGTGGCGCATTTTCCCTCGTATGACTCGCCGCTTTCGGTGACAGCGCCCTTGCCCATCGTGGTTTTCCCGATAATAAGCGTCGGTTTTCCCTTCACTGTCTGCGCCTTAGTCAATGCCTGACGTATTTGTTCGGCGTCATTGCCGTTGATGGTAAAAACTTCCCATCCCCAGGCTGCGTATTTCTTGGCGGTATCTTCGCTGGTCACGTCTTTCGTTTCGGTGGACAACTGTATATCGTTGGAATCGTAGAACATAATCAGGTTGTCCAAGCCCAGATGCCCGGCCAGACGTCCTGCGCCCTGCGAAATTTCTTCCTGCACGCCGCCATCGGAAATGAAAGCGTAGATACGGTGCGCCATCCAGTCGCCAAAGCGGGCTTTGAGGAATTTCTCGGCGATAGCAGCGCCAACCGCCATCGCATGACCTTGACCGAGCGGTCCTGAGGTGTTCTCAATGCCGCGTTTCACAGCCACTTCGGGATGCCCCGGCGTGGGACTGCCCCACTGGCGGAATTGCTGAATTTCATCGGTTGTGAAATTGCCGGTAAGCGTCAGTTGCGCGTACAACATCGGCGACATGTGCCCCGGGTCGAGGAAAAAACGGTCGCGGTTTACCCACGCCAAGTCCGAAGGGTCGTAATTGAGGAACTCGGTGTAGAGAACGTTAATGAAATCTGCACCACCCATAGCGCCGCCCGGATGCCCCGATTTCGCTTTTTCTACCATGGATGCCGCCAAAATGCGGATATTATCTGCCGCTCTGTTTGCTAATTTATTATCCATCTTGCTTTTATGTCTATTATCGTATTTTAAAATAAAGTCTCAAAGATAATCATTT
>JAISKR010000283.1 GCA_031260845.1 Bacteroidales bacterium | reverse complement strand
ATCCCATACGGGATGCTTTATCAACGATAATAAAACAAAAATAAAAAATATCATGAATCATCATTCGTTCTCTTCTTCCCTTTTTTCAGGGCTTTGGCGCACGTTAGGCGCTCACGACCACAGGGCGTTGCCCCACTCTAATGCTTACAAGGGCGTTGCCCTTATCATCAAAATCCTGTTTGCCGGACTGTTCGTCTTTACCGGCGCCGTGAGCGCACAAAAGAGCCACAAAAACACGTACAAAAACGCATCGCAACACGAACTGAGTCTGACCGGCGGAGGCGGTATCGGCACGTTGCGTTACAACCCCGCCGCAGGCAGCCGTCACGCAGGCGCAGGCGGCAACGTCGGTCTGGGTTATGCTTATTTCTTCACCCCGCAATGGGGCGTAAGCACAGGCATTGGCGCGGCGTTTTACAACAGCAGCGCCAAAATCGCCGCTTTTGACGGAAGTTACCTCATCAACACGCCCGCCGGTTTGCCCGATGACAGCGAGTTTACGCTGAGTTACCGCTACGAGGGCTTTAAGGAAAAGCAGAAAGCCGCTTACCTGCAAATCCCTGTGATGGCGGAATACCGCACCACCGGCGCCAACATTTTCTACGCATCGGCAGGCGTAAAAATCGGCGTTCCGCTCAAAGCGCGTTACGCCACGACCTTGGCATCCTATACCACCAAAGGTTTTTCGGACTACACCGGCTTGGATTACGAGAATATGCCGACGCACGGCTTTTCTACTTACAAGAATGAGGCAACATCCGGCAGTCTGAAAACGCGCGTTGCCATTTTCGGCGCCTTGGAAACCGGCATGAAATGGCAATTAGCCGACCGGTGGGCGCTATATACCGGCGTGTATTTGGATTACGGTTTTAACAACATCCGCAAAAACGATTCGGCAGAGCGCCTGTTGCAGTACAACGAGGCGTCGCCCACCGATTACGGCTATCACAGCCTCATCGAAACAGACAAGGTAAGCAAGATGAATTTGTGGTCGGTCGGAATAAAAGTCAGAGTGGCGATGGGGTTGTAAAACAGCCATAAAACAGCCGTGAAACAATGGTGAGACAGTGGTGATACAGTGGTGATACTACGAATCACTATGAATCACAATTGAATCACAATTGAATCACAATCGTCTCACAATTGAATCACTATTGAATCACAAAATATAAGTTATTTCATATTTCATAATTATTTCATACTTTTACGGCGTTAAATTAAATATTAAAACATCATGAATATTCCTGAAAATCTGAAATATACCAATGAACACGAGTGGATTCGTGTGGAGGGTGAAGAAGCAGTGATAGGTATTACCGACTACGCGCAACACGAATTGGGCGACATCGTGTTTGTGGACATCGACACCGAAGGCGAAAAACTGTTGGCGGGCGAGCGTTTTGGCACGGTTGAAGCGGTTAAGACGGTTTCAGACTTGTATATGCCGGTGGCAGGAACGGTTTTGGCTATCAATCCCGACTTGGAAGCCGCGCCTGAATTGGTGAACAAGGAGCCTTACGAGGGTGGGTGGATGATTCGCATCAAAATCGACGACGCCTCGGCGACGGATGCTCTGCTTGACAGCAAAGCCTATCTGGAATTGACCGGAGAATGACCAGAAAGCCCTTTCACATAAAGCGTTGGCTTGTTGCTGTTGCAGCCGGTTGGTGTATGTTGCTCGGCGCCCAGCCTTTTGATACGGAGAATTTCGTGGTGAGCCTGCTCACTGCCGACCCGGGGGATGAGTTGTATGCCACTTTCGGGCACAGCGCCATTCGTGTAAGGAATACCGCGTCGGAATACGATGCCGTGTTCAATTACGGACTGTTCAATTTTGACGCCCCCAATTTTTACGGTAATTTTGCGCGTGGACGCATGAATTACTGTCTTGGAGTGCAGCAGTTTGAACGGTTTGTTGGTGCTTATGCCTACGAAGACAGGGAAATACGCGAGCAAATACTTCTGCTTGATGCGAATCAAAAGGATTTCATCATCCGGTTCCTGCTCAACAACGCCAAACCCGAAAATAAATATTACCGCTATCATTTCTTTTTGGACAACTGCGCCACTCGCATCCGCGACTTAATGCAACAAACATTTCCGAATGTGATTTGGTCGCCGGCGGCTGAAAATCCATCTTACCGCGATTTGGTATATGACTGCACCCGCAACCAGCCGTGGGGACGCTTTGGAATTGACGTTGCACTGGGCTTGCCTACCGACCAAAAAACCGACGCATGGGAGCAAATGTTTCTGCCCGATTATCTGTCCGCATCCCTTGCAAAGGCAACTTGCAACGGAAAGCCCATAGCAGGCGAGATACATCCCGTTTTTGTGCCCGATAATCCCTTGGTGGTTCAGCCAAGCCGCATCACCCCCATGATGGTATGCTGTGCCTTATTGGCATTGGCGTTGTTTTTTTGTTTTTTGCCGAAGGGCGCACGGGTTTTCGACTTTACGCTTTTCCTGATAGCAGGATTGGTGGGAGTTTTGGTCGTTTTTCTTTGGTTTTTCACCGACCACACCAACACGCACGGCAACCTGAACATCTTCTGGGCTTTGCCCACGCATTTGGTCATGGCGTTTTTCCTGTTGTCGCGTCGTCAAAAAGTTTTTGTCAAGTATTATTTTCTGATAACGGCTGTGGTTGCGCTATTGTTGTTGGTTAGTTGGGTGTTTCTGCCGCAGCATCTCAATATCGCGCTCATTCCTGTCGTCATCGCCTTGGCGTTGCGGGCGTTTGTCAACAGCAGGGTTTCTTATCGTTCCCGATAAATATGGTTATACATTATTATATAGGTATCATTCTGTTGGCTTGTGCGTTCATGTTCATGCGCCGCGACCTGATGCACCGCGTTCTCGCCGGTGTTGTTCTCTCGCTGCAATGCGCTTTTACCCTTTACGAAATCACGCAACTCAACAAAGTCGGGTTCGATTTTTTCACCCCCGACGATTTGGGCGTTCTCTTTTTGGTGCTGTTGGGGATATTGATGATTCCCACCTACTATCACAGTTTGCTGTATTTGGAAAAAAATAATGCGCCGATGCGTGTCCGCAATCTGTATCTTGCCACGATGACCTTATTTTGTGGCGCCATGAGTGGGGTTTATCTCTCGAATCATATCGGAATGACGTGGATTTTCGTGGAACTGACCACCATCACATCCGCTTTGCTGATATACCACCACCGCGACGCCGAGGCGCTCGAAGCGACATGGAAATATGTGTTTGTTTGTTCGGTGAGCGTGGCTTTGTCTTTTGCCGGAGTGCTCATTATGAGCATAGCGATGAACCAAGCGGGTTTGGAGAATTTTACTTATCGCGAAATGGCGGAACATTCTTCTCGGTTAGACCCGTTTTGGCTGAAAATAGGCTTTTTGTTCCTGTTTTCGGGCTACACCGTTAAAGCGGGATTGTTTCCCATGTTTACCGCCGGCGTGGACGCCAAAGATCAGGCGCCGACCCCTGCTGCCGCTATGTTGGCTACCGGTTTGTGCAACTGCGGATTTGTTGCCATATTACGTATTTATCAAATCGTGGCACACAACGAAATCAGCGAATGGGCGCAAAAGGTGATGCTCATCAGCGCCATCCTGTCTATCGCTATTGCGGCGTATTACATGGTGCGCACCAAAGGTTACAAGCGACTGTTGGCGTATTCGGGCGTGGAACACATCGGACTGGCTGCCATCGGACTGGCTATGGGCGGGCAAGGCTATTTCGCCGCGCTGCTGCACGTGATACTGCATTCATTGGTCAAAGCGGCGCTCTTTTTCCAGTTTGGGCAGGTGTCCTACATTTATAAATCCGTCAAGCGAAACGACATCGGCAATTATTTCCGCATCAACGTGTGGGGCGGGTTGGTATTGTTGATAGGGTTTTTCTGCATCACAGCCATGCCGCCTTCGGGTATGTTTGTCAGCGAAACG
>JAISKR010000277.1 GCA_031260845.1 Bacteroidales bacterium | reverse complement strand
TGTGTATCTCGTTGGATGGAAGCCCTGTGGCATAGCCGCTCAGAATGTCGAAAGAAGATTCCCATGCTTCCTGCCCCAGCATCGCCGAAAAGGAATGTTTCGCAATATTGCGGGAATAGGTGAGATAGTTTTTCAACTGCCAGAAACGGCTGTTGTTCTTCTGTACGGAACTTTCGTTCAGGCTGCGGGAAGTGTTCCCGAATTTGTAGGTGGGGTAGAACCTTTCGCCTTTGGAACTGCTTATATCGTAGCCCAATTCGGTGTGCCAAACGAGATGTTTAACAGGGCTAACGTCCGCAAAAATACTGCCGGTCAGTTTGTTTCTGTCCAACAGCAGGTCGTTCATCAATGCCAGTGCAATGGGATTGGCGCGGGTGTAGCCCTCGCGGACAGTGGTGGCGTAATTACCATAAATATCGTAAATCGGAATGTCGGGTGGCGTGAGCAGCGAATAGGTGATGACGCCTTCTTCGCCGTTGGCAAGCCCCAAGCGCTCGGAAGTGTTGGAATACATGGCGTTCAGTCCTAATTTCAGCCATGGTTTCAACTCTGCGTCAAGATTGGTGCGCAGGGAATAGCGGTTAAAGGTGGTGCCGATGATGGTTCCGTCCTGATTCATGTATGAACCCGACACGTAATACTGCACCTTGTCCGAACCGCCCCCCGCTGAAAGTTGGTGCTGCTGCATCCATGCGTGTTGAAAGATGGCGTCCTGCCAGTTGGTGCCCTTTCCAAGCAGTGAAGGGTCTTGAAACTCAGGTCGGTTGTCCTCGGTGTGGGTTTCGGCGGAATAGGATGCGCTGAACTCTGCAAATTCCCGTAAATTCATCATTTTGAGCCGTTTGTTCTGCATCTGCAAGCCGGTCATGCCCTCGTAGGTCACCTTGGTTTCGCCTGCCTTGCCCCGTTTGGTGGTGATGAGCACCACGCCGTTGGAACCCTGTGCGCCGTAAATGGCTGTTGCCGAAGCGTCTTTCAGAATTTCCATGTTCAGAATGTCGGAAGGGTTGATGGTGGACAGCGGTGAAATGATGGACACACTGCCGTTGCCCAGCGCGTCGCTCAAACCGAAGTCCTGACCGCTGGCGCCGCCGCCCTGCACAATCACGCCGTCAATCACGTACAGCGGCTCTGCGCCTGCATTGATAGTTGCCTGTCCGCGAACGCGGATGGACAAGGCTGACCCCGGTGCGCCGGAAGTCGCGATGGAACTGACGCCCGCCGCGCGTCCCTGCAATGCCTGGTCGAGGTTCGTAATGATTGAGCCTCTCAGTTGTTTTTCGCCTACGGACACCGAAGCCCCCGAAATATCTGTCTTGCGCATGGTGCCGTAGCCCACTACCACTACTTCCGCCAATTCGCTGGCGGCTTCCGCCAATTGCACCGTAATGACGGTCTTCTCGCCGACCGTTACCGCCTGAGTAGTGTATCCGACAAAAGAAAATTCCAGCACAGCATCTTTTCCGGGTGCTGTAAGCGAATATTTCCCGTCGAGGTCGCTCACAGCGCCTGTGGCAGTTCCCTGAATCAAGACATTTACCCCCGGCATGGCGCTGCCGTCGGCAGCATCGGTGACTGTTCCCGATATTTGAATATTTTGCGCAAAGCCTGCTATGGGCAGTAACCAAAGTATCAGAATATAAAAATATCTGTACATAAAATTAGTCTAAGGTTGGATTTGATAAATTTTTGGTGCAAATGTATAAAAAAATAATATGAATGTGATATTTTTTTGAAAAAAACGTATCTTTTCGCTATATTTTTCAAAATAAGATTTCCTCTTCCTGTAAAGGTGTTACGAATTTATAAAATCGTGTTACGATTTTTATTATTACAATGAAATTGAGCGTATTACAAGTAACACGATTTTCACAAATCGTGTTACGAATAGATTATTTTTGAGTCAATTTAATGATGCTATCTACTAAATACTGGTTCATGGATAGCAATTTTGAATTGTTTTTCAAAAGGTCGTTTTGACATGACAGCAAAGAAGATAACCACGGCACATTTAATTCCTCAATCGTGGCGTCAACACTTGGGGTTGAAACCGGCAAAGCAACGGGCTTAACAATTTCTTTGACAACAATCGGCGGTTGTACAGGTGGTATGGGTTGTACCGATTGTACGGGTAGCACGGGTTGTACAGGTTGAACGGGCAGCACAGGTAGCACGGGTTTTTTGACCACAGTAACTTTCTTCTCAGCCCTTTTCCTTATTTTTATGGACTTGTTTTCCGGAATATTTACGTGAGGCACGATGGGACTACCCGCTATAACCTTGTTTCCGCTTAGCAACCACTTTGACGACAGGTTCAGATTTGCAAACCTTGACATAATAGCGCTTGTCAATTTTCGGTTAAATTTTTGCTTGCCTTCGTACACCGCCGAAAGCATATTTGGGTTGACGTTCAGTTTGGTAGCCAAATGTACTAAACTTGGTAATCCCGTCATCTTTAATATCCGGTTCAGGATATATTGATTAGCACTTATCATCTTTATGTCTTTTTGTTGTTCGTGAATCATTTTGACACAGTTTATATTGAAATAATTTTTTGACAAAAATAATATTTTTTTTTGATATGTTGTTTTCTGCCATAGGAATAGCATCAGGCATTATGTTTCAAAATACTTCGTCTATGGTACGTTTCATGATAAGAGGGTATCGTTCGGGATAAATCAAACTATCTATTTCCAAATCGACGTCTAAATTATCCCAACGTATGCCTATTGTTCCCACCATGGATACGTTCATAATATCAGATACTTTGGCATTACGAAACCATGGCAAACGGTCGAATGAAAGATAATAATCCCGTCCCAAAACAGAAATAAATATTCCGTCGGGCATGATAGAGCGAACACTAACCGATGTGCGCCTTGTACTGAATCGATACCCTTTCTCATTCAAAAATGTTGGACTCATAATAATACCTATTATATCAAAGTGCAAAGATATTATATTTTTTTGAATCTCGCAAAATATTCTTACTTTTGCCTTATTTTTCATCTGAATGAATTATCTGCAAGCGGAACAATTATCCAAATCGTATGGCGACATTGTTTTATTCGACAATATTTCCCTGAACATTCGCGACGGAGCACACGTTGCACTGATTGCCCGCAACGGTGCGGGTAAAACCTCGCTGCTCAATATCCTTGCGGGAAAGGATACGCCCAATGCCGGCGCTATCGTCTATCAACCCGACATTCGCATCGGCTATTTGGAGCAGGAGCCTGAGTTTGACCTCGGCATGACCGTTTTTCAGGCGGTGTTTGCGTCGTCGAGCGAGATGGTGCAAGCCATTTCCGACTACGAGCAAGCCCTCGTTTCGGATGACAAAAAGCGGTTGGAACGCTGCATGGAACGCATGGATTATCTGGCGGCTTGGGACTACGAAGCCCGCATCAAGCAGATACTCGGACGGCTGAAAATTACATGGATTGACCAGCCTGTAAAGGAACTGTCCGGAGGGCAGAAAAAACGGCTGGCGCTGGCAAATCTGCTCATCAACGAGCCGGAACTGTTCCTGCTTGACGAGCCGACCAACCATTTGGACTTGGACATGGTGGAATGGCTCGAAGAATATCTTCGGAAAACCGCCAGCGCCTTCCTGATGGTGACGCACGACCGCTATTTCCTCGACCGCGTGTGCAACGAACTCGTCGAACTTGACCAAAGCGCCGTTTTTCAGTACAAAGGCAATTACAGTTATTTTTTGGAAAAACGCGCCGAACGCATGGCTACACAGCAGGCGGAAACGGAAAAAGCCGGCAACCTGTACCGCACCGAATTGGAATGGATACGCCGTATGCCGAAAGCGCGGGGCACCAAAGCCAAATACCGCATTGACGCTTTTGAGGATTTGAAAGAGAAAGCCCGCCGCAAGCAGCCCGACCGGCAGTTGGAACTGAACGTTCGCAGCGCACGATTAGGCAGCAAGATATTAGTGATGGAGAAAGTCGGCAAACGCTTTGGCGAGCAGGTCATCCTCAACGATTTTTCCTACACCTTTTCGCGCAACGAGAAAATAGGCGTCATCGGCAACAACGGCACCGGCAAAACCACCTTCATGAACCTCATCACAGGTTTGATGCAGCCCGACAACGGCAAGATAGACACCGGCGAAACGGTGGTGTATGGCTATTACCGGCAGGCAGGCATGGATTTCAAGCCCGGACAGCGCGTCATCGAAATCGTCAAGGAAATAGCCGAAACCGTCACGATGGGCGATGGCAGGCAAATATCCGCGTCGCAGTTTCTCGCCGAGTTTCTGTTCCCGCCGGAGATGCAGTACGTGATGGTGGAAAAACTCAG
>JAISKR010000273.1 GCA_031260845.1 Bacteroidales bacterium | reverse complement strand
GACAAGGTGGATGCTTTGCGGAAAAAATATTTTGACGCACGTCATCACTGTTTTGCATGGCGATTGGGAGCCGACGGCGAACATTACCGCGTCAATGATGACGGCGAACCGTCCAATTCAGCCGGTAAACCTATCCTTGGACAAATTATTTCCTGCGGATTGACCAATGTTTTGGTGGTAGTGGTGCGCTATTTCGGCGGTGTGCTGCTCGGAGTGGGCGGATTGATGCAAGCCTACAAGCAGGCGACGCTCGACGCGCTTTCCCACGCAGAAATCGTATCCGACGTGGTTACGGAAAGTTATCTTTTAACTTTTGATTATCCCGATATGAATCAAATACTTAAAGTGGTGAAAGATATGGATTTGGAATGTAGCAATCAGAATTTTAATCTTGATTGTTCCATGCAGGTACGGGTACGACAAAGCCTTTCCACAACATTGTTGCAAAGACTTGAAAGAGTAGAATCACTGAAAGTGACCGATTACCGATTGTAATATTGATACTTGGACTTGGTTATCTCTTTACTGCCTGTAAATTCATGAACAATATCAAGAATCCAATTGACCACCGTACATATAGCAGTAACTAAAAAAATAACTCCACTAATCAAAACTATCTTTCCATCCATATTCAATTGGGATATATCCGCTAAAATTTTTTCATAATCAACAAACATATCATTCGCATTTAATCGTAATTAGTTACAAAACAATATTATACACATTTACCACATACTTGCGGAAGCGTATATACACGTATGCAAAGATAACTTATCTGGTCGTAACTTGCAAGTTTTTTTGCGATTTTTTTAGCCGAAGACATATTTTTTTTTTTTTGCCCTTCTTGTTTCAGAGAAAAACTTTACCTTTGTACCTTATTGTTTTTTTGCAAAAAAATAGTTTTCATTGATATACAATAATTTTTATCAATAATTAAATAGAAGCAAATGTCAAAAGTAATTGCTATCGCCAATCAGAAAGGCGGAGTAGGAAAAACCACTACCGCTATCAATCTTGCTGCCAGTTTGGCGATACTCGAAAAGAATGTTTTGTTGGTGGATGCAGACCCGCAAGCCAATGCCACAACAGGGTTGGGTTTTGATTTGTTGGAAGTCGAAACCAGTATTTATGAGTGCCTTATAGACCATGCCAATCCCAAAGATGCGATCATAAAATGCGAAGCCCCGGAAATATCCCGCCTGCATCTCATTCCCTCGCATATTGACTTGGTGGGCGCAGAAATCGAAATCATCAATGTGCCTCAGAGAGAATTTATTATGAAGGAAATTATCGGGCAGGTGAAAGATGATTACGATTATGTGCTGATTGATTGTGCGCCATCGCTGGGGTTGATTACCACCAATGCACTGACGGCAGCCGATTCGGTAATGATACCTGTTCAGTGCGAATATTTCGCCCTCGAAGGCTTGGGTAAACTACTCAATACCATTCGATTGATTCAGTCCAATCTCAATCCGGCGTTGGAAATTGAAGGGTTTGTGCTCACCATGTACGATTCACGCACCAGCCTTAGCAAGTTGGTGGTAGAAGACGTGTCGCGCCATTTTCAGCAGTTGATGATGAAAACCATCATACAGCGCAATGTCAAGATAGGTGAAGCGCCCAGCCACGGAAAACCGGTTATTTTGTTCGAAGCAAAATCGCCCGGAGCGGTCAATTACATGAATTTGGCTGTCGAATTGATTCAAAAAAATCCATCTATATAACACAAATATGGCAAAACAGTTAGGAAGAGGTTTAGATAGCATCCTTCGACAGTCAGTCACCAATCCGGTCGCCAATGCTACCAACAATATTGCTATTGAAAATATCATTGTCAATTCATCCAATCCGAGGACGTCTTTCGATCAGGAAGCCTTGGAAGAATTGGCAGATTCCATCAAACAGGTGGGAATCATACAGCCTGTCACCGTTCGCGAAATCAGTGGAGGCAAGTATCAGATTGTATCGGGCGAACGACGTTATCGTGCATCTATATTGGCGGGATTGAAACAAATCCCCGCTTTTGTACGGCAGGTAGGTGACGAAGAATTGTTGAAAATAGCGTTGTTGGAAAATATCCAGCGCGAAGACCTCAATGCACTTGATATAGCCATCAGTTACCAGCGTATGATTGACGAATTGTCGCTTACGCAGGATGAAGTGAGCAAAAAAGTGAGCAAAAAAAGGGCAACCGTGGCTAATTATTTACGCCTGTTGAAATTACCGGCTGAAATTCAGAAAGCCATTCAGGGAGATTTTTTGTCGATGGGACACGCACGAGCCTTGGTAAACATTGAAGACAGCGAATGGCAGATACAACTGCTCAATGAAATCATCGAAAATGGCTTGTCGGTGCGGCAGGTGGAAGCGTTAGTGAAGCAGAAAACACAGCCTGTTCAGCCGGAGAATACGGTTGTTGAGAATGCTCAGGAAGAAAAAGACGAAACCAACGAACAGTCGGAAAACCCTGAAAAAGTGGTGTTCATAGACCCCAATCCGCCGGTTGTGATTCCCGACACTGAAAACGAGTCACTCAGAGAACGTTTTGGCAAGTATTTCAGCACAAAGGTGGATTTGAAACGCGATACTTCCGGCGCAGGACGCATCACCATACATTTCCGTACCGATGACGAATTTCAACATATTCTTCAATTGGCTGAAAAAATATCGGAGAATGGGTAAAATATCCGCAACATACCTGCTCGCAGTTTTCTTTTTGCTGTTCCATCTTTCTGTAAAAGGACAGACGGAGCAAGTGAAAGACTCTCTGACGGTTATTCATGTTACGGAATCGGACATTATCATTGTTGCGGATACTTCATTTTCGGGAAAAATATATCCTGTCGATACGCTTCACCAAGCCCGAAAGCCTATTCCTGCAAAAGCCACCATCATGTCGGCGGTTCTTCCCGGATTAGGACAGATTTACAATCGAAAATACTGGAAAGTGCCTCTCGCTTATGCACTTATCGGCACTTCCACCTATTTTCTCATTCATTACCAAAACGAATTTCAACGTTATCGGAGAGCCTATATTGATTTGAAAGATGGCGACGTTTACACCAATTCTCACAAGGATTTAGAGATTCCCTCGTACCAAGATGAGGAACGAATTATAACCTATGGAAAAGATCTCTACCGCAAATATCGTGATTACGCAATCATTGCGGTTGTCCTTTCTTATCTGATGAATGTGGTGGATGCTAACGTTGACGCTCATTTATTCGATTATAATGTGGATGACAATTTATCAATTCATGCACAACCAAAAATTTTCTATGATGATTTATTGCAATCACCAAAAATTGGTGTAAATTTGTGCTTTTCTTTTTGACCTTCTGATGATACTTAAAAAAATATACATATTAGTGTTGGCAGTTGTCCCATACGTTCTGTGGGCACAAGAACCTTCTGAAACAGTAGATAGTCTTTTTACCGAAAATGCAGACAGCATTATGATAAAACAGGGCGGTTTAATGCTGCCGGCAACGGGAAACGACTCAATGATTGTGGAATATGCAAATGACGAAATATCGTTTGTCAAGGAATTGCACGATTCAATTTATATCGAACGGCTGAAAAAATTGCCGTCTTTGGTCAATCTCACCTACAACAACGTTGTAAGGAACTATATTCATGCTTATTCCATACGCCGGAAAGATAAATTGGAAGTTCTGTTGGGTTTGCAGGAATATTATTTCCCGATGATTGAAGACGTGCTGGATGCGTATGGTTTGCCGCTGGAATTGAAATACATGGCGGTGATTGAATCGGCGCTCAATCCTCGTGCGGTATCCCGTGCGGGAGCCACCGGATTGTGGCAATTCATGCTGGGAACCGGACGAATGTACAAACTGAACGTCAACACCTTTGTGGATGAGCGTCGCGACCCGTATCTTGCTTCACACGCCGCCGCCAAATATCTGCAAGATCTCTACGCTACGTTCAACGACTGGGTGTTAGTGATAGCCGCCTACAATTGCGGCGCCGGCAATGTAAACAAAGCCATCAAACGATCGGGCGGAAAAACGTCATACTGGGATATTTATCCCTATCTGCCGCGCGAAACAAGAGGATATGTGCCCGCTTTCATCGGAGCCATGTACGCGATGAACTATCACAAGGAACATAATATTTTCCCTCGCTACTTGGACACGCCGTTGCCGGTGACAGACACTATCATCGTGCGCAGAAATGTCAATCTGGCTCAAATATCCGAGGTGTTGAACATACCGTTACAGCAGTTGAATGACCTCAATCCGCAGTACCGTCGCGGAATATTGCCGGGCTATTCCTCATCCTGCATTTTGAGGATGCCGGAAACATATACCACCCAATTCATTGATTTGCAGGATTCCATCTATCGCTACAAAGCCGACGTCTATCTGAGCAATTCCTTCAAGGCGATGGAACCGGCAGGACGAAGCAGCAGCGGCGGAGCAACCGTTAATGTTGCCGGACGTGACCGCATTTACCACACCATCCGCTCAGGCGAAAATTTAGGCTCTATCGCTACCAAATATGGAGTGAGCGTCAATAGTTTGAAAGAATGGAACGACCTTTACACTTCACGCATTGTTGCCGGAAAAAAATTGGTGATTTACGTCAAAAAACCAGCCGCAACCACAGCCGCTAAAAAAGCCAAAGCAGTAACAACAACGGCAAGCACTGCGACGCAGTATGCAAACGCCGGAACAAACGAAGTTTATTACACTGTGAAATCCGGTGATACTCTTTGGAGTATAGCGCAACAATACCAAGGTGTGTCCGATAAGGACATCATGCAATGGAACAACCTTTCAAAAGCCAATATCCAACCGGGTATGAAACTTAAAATCAAACAATAATGGAAAGTGTTCGCATAGAAAAAACGGCAAAATCGCCCTTAATGGTCATGAAAAATGGATATTTAGGGATAATGGGGCGGTCTATTCCGCAAAATTCAAGATTATTATTCAAACCATGTTTCGACTGGGCAGAGGAATATATAAAACATCCCGAACCGGTTACGAAAGTGGAAATTTTTTTCGAGTATGTTGACACTTCTTCCATTCGCTGTGTAGTGGATCTTCTCACTATGCTGGAATCCAATCAGCACGAAAGCAAGATTGAAGTAACATGGCTATATGAGCGTTTTGATGACGATCTGCGCGAGTTGGGAACCTATATCCAGACGTTTCTCAAAATTCCTTTCAACTACGTGTTGGTGGAAGAAGATCAAAAAATCACAATGTAATTTTTTTAACTCAATAATAAATAATTCATCAAAATGACAGGTAATCAGACATTTACCATGATTAAGCCCGATGCGGTACAAAGCGAATACATCGGAGCAATTTTAGCAGACATTCAAAAAGCAGGATTTGCCATTTCAGCCATGAAATATGTGCGAATGACCGTCGCACAAGCCGAAGCGTTTTACGGAGTCCACAAGGAACGCCCGTTTTTCCCCGATTTAGTGAAATTCATGACTTCCGGACCTATCGTGGTGGCTATTCTCAAACACGACAACGCTGTGGAAGAATATCGCAAACTGATTGGTGCAACCAATCCCGCCAATGCCGCC
>JAISKR010000232.1 GCA_031260845.1 Bacteroidales bacterium | reverse complement strand
TCAAATACGTTGTGCCGTTTTGCAAGCACCACGACGGCTTTTGCTTGTGGCCCAGCAGTTACACCGAGCGCGACGCCATGGACATGGGACCGAAAAAGGATTTGGTACGTCCCTTGGTGGATGCCTGTTACAAAAACGGTTTAAAGTTCGGATTTTATTTTTCCTTGGATGAATGGTACTATCCGGTCATCAAAGAAGGGAAAAAAATGATTCGCGAATGGGGCGCACACAATTATGCTCAATGGGACGACAGCAAGATGAAAATCCATCTGACGGGAAAATACCCTGTTGAAGACTTTTTCGGCGATTATATCGTGCCGCAGGCGAAGGAATTTATCAATCTGTACGACCCGGATATCCTCTGGTTTGACGGCGACTGGGAAATGTTTGCCGAAGAATACCGTTCGCCGGAAATCATTGCCCATTTCTACAATCACGCCGAAGGACGCAAGGAAGTTGCCCTCAACGACCGCAACGGGCGTAGCCGTTTTAAAATCGGCGATTTCTTTTGCAGCGAATATCACCGTTTGCCGGAAGGTTACGAATTTAAGCATCCTTGGGAAGAAAACCGTGGCATCAGCCAGTCGTTTGGCTACAATTGGGAAGATACGGAAGAGAATGTGCTGAGTGTGAAAGATTTCATCCACATGTTCATCCGCACTGTCAGCGAAAACGGTAATTTACTGCTCATCGTAAACCTCGACGGCAAAGGCGGTTTGCCCGAAGTGCAGGAACGACGCCTGCGCGGCATCGGCGACTGGCTGACTATCAACGGCGAAGCGATATACAACACACGTCCGTGGCTGACGTCAGTACAAGAGTTGGGTTCGGCTACCGTAGTACAAAATGAAGGTACGCTGGGCGGAAAAGCCATTGAAGGAACCAAATCGGACAACCCGAATAAAAAAGGCGAAATACGCTTCACCCGCAGCAAAGACGGCAAAACCATTTATGCCATCTGCACCGAATTTCCCAAAGGAAAATTTGAGATTAATTCCCTGTATCTGAACAGGGGCAAATCCACTATCACCATGATAGGCGCAGAAGACACCAAATTGGAATGGTCGCAACTTCCGGGGCACGATTATACAAACTTAATCGTCAATGTGCCCGATGACCTGTACGGCAAACGCAAAAATGAATATGCGTGGGTGTTTAAGATAACCTTGTAATATTCAATTAAGAATTAAGAGGTTTCCCTCAATCCATAAAAAAATGCCTTGCAGATTGCGAGGCATTTTTTATAACTATTGTATAACTTGCATAACTACGCCGCCTTCAATTTATTAGCATTGATTCGTTCAAGTTTTTCTTTTGCAAATTCGAGCGTAATGGTGACGCCTTTTTCGTCGGTGGACGGTATTTCGAACATTACATCCATCATGATGGCTTCGCAAATGGCACGCAATCCTCTTGCGCCGAGTTTAAATTCGATGGCTTTGTCAACGACAAAATCCAGCACATCGTCTTCAAAATTGAGTTCAACGTCATCAATCATGAACAATTTCTTGTATTGCTTGATGAGCGCGTTTTTCGGCTCGGTGAGTATATTGCGAAGAGCCTCTCTGTCCAAAGGATGAAGGTATGTGAGCACCGGCAAACGACCTATAATTTCGGGGATAAGTCCGAAGGCTTTCAGGTCTTGCGGGGCGATATACTGCAACAGATTGTTGCGGTCAATTTGAGCGGTATCTTTGGCATTGTTGTAGCCGATGACACGGGTGTTGAGGCGTTGTCCTATTTTCCGTTCAATGCCGTCGAAAGCGCCGCCGCAGATAAACAGGATATTTTTGGTGTCAATGGCTATCATCTTCTGTTCTGGGTGTTTACGCCCACCTTGTGGGGGAACGTTCACCACCGAGCCTTCGAGCAGTTTGAGCAATCCCTGCTGTACCCCTTCGCCGGAAACATCGCGGGTGATGGATGGATTGTCGCTTTTGCGGGCAATCTTGTCCAATTCGTCAATGAAAACGATGCCTTTCTCGGCAGCGTCCACATTGTAATCGGCAGCCTGCAAGAGCCGCGTCAGGATGCTTTCCACATCCTCGCCCACGTAGCCTGCCTCAGTGAGCACAGTGGCGTCAACAATGGTGAAAGGCACATGCAGCAATCGTGCAATGGTTCGTGCCAGCAAGGTTTTGCCGGTTCCTGTTTCGCCCACTAAAATAATATTCGATTTCTCAATTTCCACATCATCTTCCTGCCTTTTCTTGACCGTCAGGCGTTTGTAGTGGTTGTACACCGCTACGGCAATGCACTTCTTGGCTTCGTCCTGTCCGATGACGTATTCGTCAAGAAAACGTTTGAGTTCAACAGGGGGTAATGCCTTGATATTGTCTAAGTTCAGGCGTTTACCCTTTTTTCTGAGTTCCTCTTCCACAATTTGCGTGGCTTGTTCCACACAAGCATCGCAGATATGCCCTGAAATTCCGGCAATCAGAAGTTGAACATCTCTTTTTTCGCGTCCGCAAAACGAACAGCGCTCTATGTTATTACGTACATTCATTATTTATTCTTCCTTACTAATACTTCATCCACTAAACCGTAGGCTTGGGCTTCTTCGGCAGTCATCCAGTAATCGCGGTCGGAATCCTTTTCAATGGTTTCAACCGGTTTGCCCGAATGTTCCGCTAAAATGGAATAGAGTTCGGCTCTTGTTTTAAGAATCTCTTTCACAGCGATTTCCATCTCCACCGATTGTCCCTGCACGCCACCTGAGGGCTGATGAATCATCACCCGCGAGTGTTTCAGCGCCGAACGTTTGCCTTTTACGCCTGCCGCAAGGATGACAGAACCCATAGAAGCCGCCATGCCTGTGCAGATAGTGGCTACATCGGACGAAATCCACTGCATCGTGTCGTAAATGCCCAAACCGGCATGAACCATACCGCCGGGGGTATTGAGGTAAATCTGTATGTCCTTGTGAGGGTCGCTCGAATCGAGGAAAAGCAACTGTGCCTGTATGATATTGGCTACATCGTCGTCAATGGCTGCGCCCAAAAAGATGATGCGGTCCATCATCAGGCGTGAAAATACGTCCATTTGGGCTACATTCAATTGACGTTCTTCAATAATGGTGGGCGATATGTAACCATCCATGATTTTTTGATAGCGGTGCAAGGTCATACTGTTGATACCGGTATGTTTCACCGCATATTTCTGAAATTCGTTGTGCTTCATTTTGTTTTAAATAAAAAATCGTTGCAAAGATACGTGATTTTTTTTGAATTGCACACAAGTAAATAAAAAAGAGAACGCTTTGTTCTTTCAACTGAGGCTGAGAAATCCTTCCGGTGCGTTGATATGCAGTATTTTATTGCTGATGTCAACTTCTGTCACCAATTCCGGGTAAAGCGAAATAAGCGTTTCTTTGCCGTCCTGTATCACCTGCATGACGACGTTGCCTTTGAAATCTTCGATGGCAGCAATGCAGCCGATATTTCCGCAGTTGGCGTCGTGCACGGCGTAGCCTGTCCACTGTTCCAATCCGGCTTCCTCTTCCTGCAATAAGACGTCAGCAAGCACTTCGCAATCAAGCAGTTCGGTGGCTTCATCGGTAGAGGTGACAAATTCCATTCTCACCAAAGCCGTGTAGTCCGTGCGGATGGTAAATTCTTCCACAGGGAAAGGCACACGCAGCCCGTCTATCACGACAAATATTTCGGTCATATTTTCCAATTCATCATCCAGAATCCGGTCGGACAACAAGACCAAAGCGCCCGAAAAACCGTGCGTTTTCGAGAAGGCGCCTATGGACTGTAATTTTTTTTCGGTCAACATCTGATAGAAATAAAAAACCCTCAAAGATAATCATTTTGAGGGTTTATTCAATAAATTTTCGGGAAAATTATTCGGCAGCGGGTGCTTCGGCGGGCGCCGCTTCTGCTTCTGTTTCCGCCACAGGTTCAGCCTCTGCTGCTGCTTCGGCTTCTTGCTTGTTGAGAGCAGCCAATTTTTCGGCTACTTTCTTAGCATTGTCTTCTTTGGCTTTCGTTTCCGCTTCCTGACGCTTGCGTGCCGCTTCATTCTTTGTCTTGGTGACATTGTTTTTCAACGACTCGGTTTTGCTGCGTTTTTCGTCGTGCCATTTGGCAAAACGACTTTCTGCTTCGTCCACCGAGAAAGCGCCTTTCTTTGCGCCTTCCAGCAAATGTTTTTTCAATAACACTCCTTCTTCCGAGAGAATGTTTCTACACGTTTCGGTCGGTTGGGCTCCGTTGTTCAACCAAGTAAGGGCTTTGTCGAAATTCAATTCGACGGTTGCCGGATAGG
>JAISKR010000134.1 GCA_031260845.1 Bacteroidales bacterium | reverse complement strand
AGCCCTTATACAGTGCTTTTTAAATTCGATTGAGAGGTAAAGATATAATCTTTTCGGAATTTCCAAATCACAAGACGAAAATAACTAATTGAACTCACGATTTCGTTTTTAATTGAATTAATTCGTAATTGATTAAAAAGGGCAAAAAACAAAAATGAATATAAATTTGGTGGTACGATTGCAGATAATCATAAAAATTTTCACTATTTTTGCAGCCAATTTGAAAATCATTTTAACCTCATATAAAAATGGAATATCGTATAGAACATGACACGATGGGCGAGGTGCAAGTACCCATTGACGCTTATTACGGCGCACAAACACAGCGCAGCGTTGAGAACTTCAAGATTGCAAGGGATATCAATCGGATGCCCAAGGAAATTATCCGCGCTTTCGGTTATCTGAAAAAAGCGGCGGCGCTCACCAATCTCGAAGCCGGCGTGCTTCCCAAGGAAAAAAGCGACCTGATAGGGCAGGTGTGCGATGAAATCCTTGCAGGGAAGTTAGACGAGTATTTTCCTCTTGTCGTTTGGCAGACAGGAAGCGGCACACAGAGCAACATGAACGTCAACGAGGTGGTGGCTTACCGCGGTCACGTGCTGCACGGCGGAAATCTCACCGACCACGACAAATTCTTAGCGCCCAACGACGATGTGAACAAATCGCAGTCGTCCAACGACACTTTCCCAACGGCTATGCACATCGCAGCATACAAAATGTTGGTGGATACCACCATTCCGGGCATTGAGAAACTCAAAGCCACCTTGGAAGCCAAGAGCAAGCAATACATGAAGGTGGTGAAGATAGGACGCACCCATTTCATGGACGCCACACCGCTCACTGTCGGGCAAGAGTTGAGTGGATACGCTTCGCAGTTGGAACATGGCTTGCGAGCCATCAAAAACGCCCTTCCGCACTTGTCGGAACTGGCATTGGGCGGTACAGCAGTCGGTACAGGAATCAACACCCCCGAAAACTACGCCGTCAACGTGGCGAAGAAAATAGCCGAATTGACCGGATTGCCTTTCGTGACCGCCGCCAACAAATTTGAGTCGCTGGCTGCTCACGACGCCGTTGTGGAAGCCCACGGCGCCCTGAAAACCGTTGCCGTCAGCCTGATGAAGATAGCCAACGACGTGCGTATGCTCAGTTCGGGACCGCGCTCAGGCATCGGCGAGTTGCACATTCCCGACAACGAACCCGGTTCGTCCATCATGCCCGGCAAGGTGAACCCCACCCAGTGCGAAGCGCTCACTATGATTGCCGCACAGGTGCTGGGTAACGACGTTGCCATCAATATCGGCGGCGCTACCGGACATTTTGAACTGAATGTGTTCAAGCCCGTTATCATCTACAACTTCCTGCACAGCGCCCGCCTTATCGGCGAAGGTTGCGTCAGTTTCAATGACCATTGCGCAGTGGGTCTGGAACCCATCGAAACCAATATCAAAAAGCATTTGGACAATTCGTTGATGTTAGTGACCGCGCTGAATCCGAAAATAGGATACTACAAGGCTGCCGAAATAGCCCAAAAAGCGCTGAAAGAAGGAAAAACCTTGAAGCAAAAGGCGGTAGAACTTGGTTATTTGACTGCCGAAGAGTTCGACCAGTGGGTGAATCCGACAAAAATGGTAGGGAAAATTTAAAATTTATCTAAATGAGAACATTTTTTGTAACAGCATTGTGCCTGCTTGCCTTTCAGGCGTCGGCACAAAAGAAAAGCGACATTAGAGTCGCCTCTTATAATGTACGCTATCAAAATGATGGCGATGGCGTCAATCGGTGGGAAAACCGCAAGAACGATCTGAAAGCCTTGATACTATTCCACGATTTCGATATTTTCGGAACGCAGGAAGGCATGAAACCCCAATTGGACTTCATTTGCAAGGAATCAGGTTATGCCTACACCGGCAACGGCAGGAATGACGGAAAAGACGCCGGCGAACATTCCGCCATTATCTACAAGACCGACCGGTTCAAGGTCTTGGAATCAGGTGACTTCTGGCTTCGCGAAGACCCCGGCACACCCGGTTTGGGATGGGACGCCACTTGCTGCAATCGCATCTGCTCATGGGCTAAGTTCAAAGACGCCCATACGAAAAAGGAATTTTATTTTTTCAATGTCCATTTCGACCATCAAGGCGTGCTGGCGAGGGAAGAATCGGGCAAACTGATGGTGCGGAAAATCAAGGAAATAGCAAAAGACGCTACGGTTATCTGCACCGGCGATTTCAATTCAACGCCCGACGCCGTGCAGATTGCAACCATGCAAACCATCCTGTCCGACTCGTACAAGGTGACAAAAACGCCCCCTTACGGACCGGTGGGAACGTTCAACAGTTTCAAATTCGACGCACCTTTCGAGCAACGTATTGACTATATTTTTGTCAGCAAACAAATTATTGTCAATAAATACGGCGTGTTGACCGATGCAACCCAAGACCATCGGTATCCGTCAGACCATCTTCCGGTGATGGCAGATATAAAATTCACAAAATAAAATTAATTATTCTGTAAAAAGTATTACCTTTGCACAAAAATTTTAAAAAATCTATTTATCAATGAAAAAACTCAATCTTATTTTAGAGTGTATCTTATTTGTGGCGGTAGCCGTGCTTTTTGTCCTGTTTTTCACGCAAAAATCGGGAAAAGTGGACAGTAATGGTCAAGTGATTGAATCAGCGTCGCTTGCGTCGGGGGAAATCGTTTATGTACGAATCGATTCTCTGATGCAAAACTACCAGATGTTCAAGGATTTGGCAGAGGAATTGAAGGCAAAATCACAAAATTTAGATGCCGAACTGAACAATAAAGTGAAAAAGTTTCAGAAGGATGTGAACGATTTTCAGAACAAAGCCCAAAAAGGCTTGGAAACCCGTAACAAACTGGCTGAAATGGAACAGCAACTGCAAGTTGACCAGCAAACGCTCGCTCAACTGCGCGACACTTACGCCATGCAGTTGTCGGAAGAAGAACAGGTGATGAACAGGAAATGCCTGCAATCCATCATGGATTACTTGGCAGAGTACAACAAAGACAAGGGTTACCACTACATTCTCGGGAATACGTTCGGTGGTAATGTGCTGTATTCGCAGCCTTCTTTGGACGTCACCGAAGAAGTAATAGCAGGACTCAACGCCGGATACACCAAACCGACAGATTCTGCAAAAAAATAATTTTCCAGTTTGTTTTGACCGGTTTCTGGCGCAAGTCAGAAACCGGTTTTTTTTGTCAGTCCGATGAAAAAAATATTGTTGTCAACCGCCTATTTTCCGCCGGTACAGTATATCTCAAAATTTTTTCCGGCATATCCGGTGGTGATGGAAAAACACGAGCATTTTTGCAAACAATCCTATCGCAACCGATGCACTATACTGACAGCCAACGGATTGCTTGATTTGGTGGTGCCTGTTGTGCGAAGCGCCCAGCCGAAAACCTTGATTACCGAACTGCCCATCGCCTACGATACCCCTTGGCAAAAACTTCATTTTAAAGCCATTGAGTCGGCTTACCGCAAATCGCCCTTTTACGAATACTATATTGACGACCTGATGCCGTTTTTCACCCGTCATTATCCGTATCTCTACGATTTCAATATGCAAATCATGCAAACGGTTTGCCGCATTGCCCGATTGCCCTTTGCCATCGAAGAAAGCGAAGCGTATGAGCACAGTCCCGCCGATACCTTCGATTTCCGTTCGAGTATCCATCCCAAAAAGAGCCGACAGGTGAACGATGAAAATTTTGTTGCGGCGCCTTATACGCAAGTATTTGCCGATAAATTCGGATTTCAGCCCAATCTTAGCATACTCGATTTGCTTTTCAACATGGGTTCGGACGCGATAACGGTATTTCTTTAATTTCAAAATTTAAAATTCAATGGAATGATACATATAATTTTAAAAAACTCATTAACTTTGTACGATTTTTTAATTTGCATGATATGAATTTTATTATTTCAGGTATAGACCATCCGGCAATTGCAGCCTCGGATGTTGACGCATTAGCCAAATGGTACTGTGACGTGCTCGGCTACACGGTGTTTTTCAGTTCGGATAAGCCGCTCTATATTATCCAAGCCCCTGACGGCACTTACATTGAGGTGATGCCGCAGGATGGCA
>JAISKR010000057.1 GCA_031260845.1 Bacteroidales bacterium | reverse complement strand
AAAAGCAAAGTGACCCGTCCGGATGAAGATAACATATATGAGGATAGATGGCAGGGGGGCGGATTTACTTTCGCGAATGAAAAAAATCTGATTCAAAATTACGAAGCGTTGCTCACATTTGATAAGCCGGAACTGTATCAAAAAATGGATTTGTTTGCATTCGCAGGTGGGTCTTACCGCGAAGATTCGTATAGAAAAGTGGGTGTAGGAACACCTGCCAACAGCAACTTTCTTGCACCCGATTATTGGTCTGTGACGAATACGGACAGGTGGCCCGCAGAGCCTGACGACAGGATAAGAAACTATTCGCAAGCAGGCGATTTGACTTATAGCGTGTTTGGACAGGCAACGCTTTCTTGGGACAGGATTTATTATTTGGAATTTCAAGCCCGCAACGACTGGTCTTCTACTTTGCCGAAAAATAATCGATCCTACTTCTATCCGGGCGTGTCGTTTACCTACAATTTTTCGGAAAACATTGAAATTCCGAAAGTGAATTACGGAAAATTCCGCTTGTCCTGGGCGGATGTGGGGCGTCCTGCTCCGCGATATTATGCCTTGTCGCCCTATAAAACAGTATATCAATATATCAATGGTATCGCAGGTGCGCCATCGTTGATACCATCGGAATATTTTATGATTGCCGAGGGTTTGAAAGCGGAGCGGAAGCGTGAATTTGTAACCGGCTTCAATGTGAAAATGTTTGAACAAGACCGTATGGAAGTGGATTTTTCGTTCTACAACAACACCGTTTACAACCAGATTATGAGCGTGGCTGTTCCCCCCGGAGCGGGTGCCGATAAAATGAAAATTAATGCCGGTGAAGTGCGCAACGATGGGGTTGAAGTGCTGCTGAAAGTGGCTCCCGTGATTGCGTCCAACTTCCGCTGGGACTGGACGTTTACCTTTGCCCGTCAGTGGGACGAGGTGGTGGAATTGTATCACGGCGACGATGCAAGCAGTTCCGTTGCCGAAAATGTGAGAAATAGCAGAAACGGCGTGACGGTGAAAGACAGAGAAGGCGAGCCGATGGGACAAATGTATATGCAAAATTTTGAAACGGTAACAGACAAAGACAGTCCCTATTATGGTCAACGAATTGTTCAGCCCAGTGGTTTGTATAAAAAATCTACTCAGGATGAAATCTGCGTGGGCAATATCAATCCCGACTTTTTCGGTGGCATCGGCACTAATTTTGGCATACAGGGCGATTGGGGTGCCGCCGACCTTGCCGTTGGGTTTGACTACCGCGTGGGTGGCGAAATGGTTTCTTACTCCAATTCCTATCTGAAAGCTAACGGTTTGTCCAAAGAATCTTTGAAATATCGTGATGCTGCACACGGCGGGTTGGAGCGGGTTAATCCCAATGATGCAAGTCAGCCATTTCACGACGGCGTGAAACTTCCGGGCGTGAAAAACATTGGCACGGCAACGGCTCCTGAATATGTAGAGAATGATATAATTATCTCGGCGTATAATTATTACCGTACTTTTGCCCCTGATAATGCTTACCCCGAAGAGGTTAAGACAAACAATTATCTGAAATTGCGGGAAGTTGCCCTGAATTATACTCTTCCGAAGCGCATCACAGATGCGTTGAAAGTGCAAAAGTTGAGTGTAGGGCTTACAGCGCGTAACTTGCTCTATCTCTACAAGTCGATTCCAAACCTCGACCCGGAAGCGGTTCTTGGAACAAGCAGTGCCCACAACTGGGTCGAAAATTCCAACTACCCCTCAAGCCGCGGATTTGGATGCAATGTAAAATTGAGTTTTTAAAAAATTATAAAATATGAAAAAAATATATTGTGTAGTATCAATTATCCTTGCGATAGGAACATTTGCTTCGTGCGACGACAAACTGGATGAGTTGTGGAAAGACCCTACTTCTAATTTTCCGGCTCCTTCGGTGGACAATGGGAAGATAACGGGGTCGCTTACGGCTTTGCAGAACACCTCTTTTTGGCAAAAGGGCTATGGCGACTGGTGGTATCATTTTGTGACCAGTGGGATGCCTACACTTATTCAGGTGAGCACGCGACCTGTCCGGTTGCGGAAAGGAACTGTCATCGACAAGGTGGGCACCATTGATGTGAATGACTGGAACGATGCTTTTCCCGACCAGTTGTGCCACTTTGCACTCAACAACTACGGCGACCCGTTGCGGGCAATCGGTGCAGGAAATGGCGAAGACCGTGCGCGGTTTTCGAGTTTCTACACGAGTATGGCTCCCTATATGGAGATTAGGGACGGCGTGGCGAAGGCTTCGGGCGAAGACCTCGACAACTATCTGATTTATGAGCGTTTGGCTACGGTCTTAAAAGATGTGGTGGCTTTGCAAACGGTGGATTTGTTTAACAAAATCCCTTACAGTCAAGCACTTAAAGGCACAGATAACTTGCATGCGCCTTACGACGACGACCCGCAAGCCATCTATCACGCCGTGATAGAAGAATATGCCGATATTGCCAAAAATTTGCCTGCTATTTACGATAAGATGTCGGAAAAGGCAAAAAAGACCTTTAAAACGGCGGACGCATTTTTTCAAGGCGATGCCGCGAAATGGGTGCAATACATCAACGGTCAAATCCTGCGCTCGTGCGTGCGCATTTCAGGTGTGGACGAAGCATACATAAAACCGTTTTTGGCGGAAGCCATTAAAAACCTGCCACAGGAGGATTTTACGATGCCTGCGAAAGAAACAAACCAGTGTCGCTGGGGTGTTTGGGGCAATGGTGGCATCTACACGAGAGCACTCTACGAGGCTTATGGTGGCAACGGCAGCGGCAATATAATGATACCTGATGTTATGATGCTGCGTATGAACCGGGGTGATGTTAAATATGAAGTCGGCACAGACGACCCACGCCTGCCGGTTATCGGGCTTGGATTCACGCCAACGGAGGATGCCAACGACCTGGAATTTTATGGCATATCGGGCAATAATGTGCGCAACTACAAAGTGATGTATGGCAATCCGGGCGGTCCCTCGGCACTTGAAGGCGAAAAAGTGCGTAAAAATATCTATCCGCAAGACGGACGCCCCGATGCTGCGGGCAAAGCGGCACGCTATTTTCACGGCTTGGATGTGAACGGCGTGGGCAATCCCGACGAATTTGTCAAAGGGTGCCCCTGGACGATGTACAACCCTGTTACTTATATACTGGGCGAACTGCCGATGAATATTGAAACACGCGCGGAAATGGATTTGTTTTTGGCAGAAGTGGCTTTGAAAGGGCTGGCAACTACCGGACAATCGGCGGGCGACCACATCAAGGATGCTGTGCTCCACTCGGTTGATTATTGGTACAAAATCAACGCTTCGGGTCCCGAAACCTACATCACGGAAAAAGTGCCCTACTCGGATTTGGCTAAAAAAATTCTGCAACCCGCAAAAAATACGGCGGCAGCAACACAATATACGGGCATTATCCAACAGGAATTTAACGCAGCAGGCGGCGAAGACGGCAAAATGGAAATCCTGATGCAACAAAAATATATCCACCTGAACTTGCATGGTCTTTATGAACTCTTTGCCGAATTGCGCCGCACGCGCCATCCGAAACTGGAACCAATCACCAGTTACAGTAGCGATGCCGTAGGGTTAACGATGCAACCTGCATTGAAGAACGTGACAATGCCGTTTGAACGCTACCGCTATCCGGAAAGCGAACAAACGGTCAATAAGGAACAATACGACAAGGTGGCAGCAGACGACAACTGGACAACGCCTGTTTTTTGGGCAAACAAATCAAGCGAATCGTATTTCTTGCCAAAGGCGTTGAAAGATTAAAAGAGAAATGTTAGAGTAAAAAAATATTAATTATTAAAAATTTAAATGTTATGATTAAAGAAAAGACTTTTTTTGGAGCATTAGCCCTTGCATTTACATTGGCAGCTCCGATGGCTTCGGCTAAAACGATTAAAGTAGGCACCGTTTGGGGTGCGAGTGCAGATTATCAAACGCTGCAAGAATTAGTAACTGCCGGTGCAGGCGATGCTACAAAAGGCACGGCAGTGGGTGATGAAATTTGGGTTGGCGCAGGCACGCACATGCTTGATGCACAGTGGGTTCTCAACCAAGGCAACGATGGTCGCTGGCAAGGAAAACTCTATGGAGGCTTTGCCGGTACGGAAACATCTGCCGCCGGACGTGCAAAAGGTGAAAAACCTTGGGAATTTGTAACCCCAACAGTGGTTAAGTTGAAAGAAAATCCCGGTGAAACCCAATCTATTTTGAGAGGTGCTAAAAACGATGCCAAGGCTTTTACCGACATTGACGGATTCACGTTTGATGGCGTTAATTGCACCGCCGCAGTGATTTTCATTCGCAACCTCCATTCCACAACAATAACTTTCAGCAACAACATCGTTGAAAATGGTGTTAATCCGGGCGGTGGAAC
>JAISKR010000363.1 GCA_031260845.1 Bacteroidales bacterium | reverse complement strand
ATTGAGCGAAACCTCGCTCAACAACCGGAGCAATTCGGTGGATGTGCCCGATTTCACTTACGGCGACTGGAAAAATGCCAAATCATGGTCTGTGATTGATATGGAAACCGTATTTTGCTAAACCGAAAATAACTAAATTTTTTTTTCGATAAATGAAACTTTTTTGAAACCTTTCCGTATATATAATAAAAAAAATATCAATTTGTGTAGTTTCTTGTTGGAGTTTTGTAAAAAAGATATATTTTTGCATCCAATTTCAAAGTCCACTCTTATTTTAAAAAGAGTATTATGAATCTTGATGTCAATCAGTTATATGTAAAAGCCTGTGGTGCCGACGCTTTTTTTGCCTTTAAAGGTGAAATAACATCGGAGCGCATCAATGCGATATTAGAGGAGATTGAATCAAAATTGGCACTTATAAGCAGCGAAGTGCGAATGCAAAAAAAGATTTATAATATTTTGGTGGAGTGCTTGCAGAATCTTTACCATCATTCCGATACGGTGCCGGTTGATTTGATTGGACAATTGGGCAACAATTACGGAATGGTTGTATTGAAAAAACTTGACAAAGGATTTAGTTTGAAGGTCGGAAATTTTGTTTCGAATGAAAAGGTGAAATTTCTTTCCGAAAAAATCGAAAAATTAAATTCACTGTCAACTGAAGCGTTGAAAGAAATGTATAAATTTATCCTCACCTACCAGAAGTTGTCACCCAAAGGTGGTGGGGGATTAGGGCTGATAGACATAGCAAGAAAGTCAAATCATCATTTGGAGTATTATTTTTACCCTTATGATGATACATATAGTTTTTATGAATTAGATATTTTAATAGTGTAAATAAAAATTTTAATAGATTATGGATACTTTATTAATAGAGGGAACTCCTAAAACTCCTACTGTTCGTTTTGACGCCTCCAAAGGGCTGGTTGAATTGAAAGGTCGTTCAATTCCTGAAAATTCAATTGAATTTTACAAACCGTTAGTGGATTGGTTAGAATCTTATGCGAAAGACTCTAAACCGCAAACACAGGTAAATATTCAGTTGGAATATTTCAATACAAGTTCATCTAAATGTATTTTAGATGTCTTTAAGAAATTGGAAGCCATTCAGAAATCCAATCCAAACAGCGTGACTATCAACTGGTTCTACGATCAAGATGATGAAGATATGCTGGAAGCAGGGCAAGATTACGAATCAATTATCCGCGTTCCATTTAAGATGATGGAAGTGGCAGGGTAAGGAATAAGGGTATTTTTCGTTACATTCGGAAAAATTCGGGTGTGATGGTTTGTATCTTTATGTTACCTGATGAAATTCATTTGTATCTTCTTTTCCTGCAAGGGCGGTTGCATGAGTTTACCGGATTGCTTCAATTTCAGCAACCATGCCATATTGGAACCCAGCACCTGCATGATTTGAATGCCTTCTGCGTCTTGTAACGCTTCGCCTTCCAATCGTCCGTGAATAATGTTCCAGTAGTTGGAAGAGGGCACAATCATTTCTGAAATAGTCAGGTAATGATTAAGACTGTCCAAGGTCATGGAACCGCCCGACCGACGAACTGCCACTACTGCCGCCCCTATTTTGTGGCGCATCCAGTTGCCGTTAGCCCCTGAAACGTAGAACAACCGGTCGAGAAAACATTTCATGGTGCCTGCAATGCCCGAATAATAAACGGGCGAACCCAGAATAATCCCGTCTGCCGCTTGGATGTCAGGAAGAAACCGGTTCAGGTCGTCATGAATGATGCCGCACTTCCCATCCTTATTTTTTGCACACAGTCCGCAAGCGATGCACCCGTGAATATTTTTATTTCCGATTTGAACGATTTCAAAATCAATTCCTTCTTTACTCAATATTTCCCCTGCGGTATGCAAGGCAACCCATGTATTCCCCTTTGGGCGGGGACTTCCGTTGATAGCAATTACTTTCATTTTTGATAAATCAAATTTCTTGCTTGCAAAAATACAATAAAAGTTTTACTTTTGCGCAAAAATTTATAATTATGCAAACGATTGATAAATTCAATTTCAAAGGCAGGAAAGCCATTATCAGGGTTGATTTCAATGTACCCTTGGATAAACAGACTTTCGCAGTAACAGACGACACTCGTATTCGCGGTGCGTTGCCCACCATCAAAAAGATTCTGTCTGATGGCGGCGCTGTTATCCTCATGTCGCATTTGGGGCGTCCCAAAGGCGTGGAAGCGAAATATTCCCTCAAACACGTGATTGGTCGTCTGTCCGAACTGACGGGCAAACCCATCCTGTTTGCCGACGATTGCGCCGGTGAAAGCGCCAAAACGAAATCGGCAGCATTGAAAGCCGGTGAAATCCTCTTGCTCGAAAATCTTCGCTTTTATGCTGAGGAAGAAGGCAAGCCGCGTCTGCCGGATACCGCTACCGACGAGGAAAAGAAGGCTGCCAAAGCCGAGTTGAAGCCGAAGCAGAAAGATTTTGCCAAATTGCTGGCAAGTTACGCCGACGTGTATGTGAACGACGCCTTTGGAACGGCTCACCGCGCACACGCCTCTACTGCCCTCATCGCAGACAGTTTTTCGACCGAAAACAAAATGTTCGGCTATCTGATTAACAGTGAACTGTCGGCAATGGATAAAGTGCTCAATTCCAACGAAAAACCTTTTACCGCTATCATGGGCGGCGCAAAAGTTTCCGATAAGATACTTATTATTGAAAACCTGCTCAATCGCGTGCAAAACCTGATTATCGGCGGCGGCATGACCTACACTTTCGTGAAGGCGCAGGGCGGCAAAATCGGAAAATCGCTTTGCGAGGAAGACAAGTTGGATTTGGCGCTGGAAATCCTGAAAAAAGCGAAAGAAAAGGGCGTGAACGTGTATCTGCCGACAGACGCCATCAATGCCGACGCTTTCGACGCCAATGCCAACACCAACATTTCGCAGGTGAGCGAAACACCCGACGGCTGGATGGGCTTGGACATAGCCGACGGTACCATCAAGACTTTCAGCGAGGTAATCGCCAACTCAAAAACCGTGCTGTGGAACGGTCCGATGGGCGTTTTTGAGTTCGAGAAATTCTCGAAAGGCACTTCCGCTATTGCTCAGGCAGTTGCCAAAGCCACAGCCAACGGCGCTTTCAGCCTTATCGGCGGCGGCGACTCGGTGGCAGCCATCAACAAGAACAAATTAGCGAACAAAGTCAGTTACGTATCCACCGGCGGCGGCGCCATGCTTGAATACATGGAAGGTAAAGAATTACCCGGCATCAAGGCTATTCGCGGTTAAATTTCATGACACCAAACAGTTGTGATTCGGTTGTTATAAATGGTGATACAGTGGTGATACATTGTAAAGTGTCAAATTCAATTACGAATTAAAAATTACGAATTACGAATCGTGCGTCAGCCCGTAATTTTTAATTCGTAATTTGTATTTGCCGTCAGGAATTAACCATTCATAATTAACCATTATTTTTATTTTTTTTCAATGATGAGTGACATATTGAAAAATTGTTTTATCTTTGTGACGAAATATTCATTTAAAGATTCTATGAGCACCGGCAACCGGCATACCGCATCATCCTTATCCGCGCAACCCGCTTAATGGTTTTTTTTTGGTGGTTTTTACCCCCCCCCCCCCCATATATTTCGCTGTAAATCATCACGTTATGGCATATTTTGCGCAATCCCTTGTACTGTGCAGCATACAGACAGTGTCAAGCCACAACAGCAACAAGAGGATGAATCCCCTTGCTCAAAACAATATTTTTTTAATTAAATTTTTCAGTATGTTTAAAACAATTTTTTCAATCAAATCACTGGCAGTCATCTTTTTGATGAGCGTTGCCGCAGTGGTGTCGTCGTGCAAGGACGACAAAGATGCCGACCCCACGCTGAGCCTCACGCCAGCGGGGCAGACGGAAGTGAAGTTCAAGGCTGACGGCTCGCCTGACGGCAACGCCGCGTTTGCCGTCGCCACCAATCAAGCCTCGTGGAAGGCAGAGTCGAACAAACCGTGGGCAACGGTGAGCAAAAGCGCCGACGGCAAGAGTTTTACCGTCAGCGCAGCGCCCAACACCGCCTACACCGCCCCCGACGAGGCAACCGTAACCATATCGGCAGGCACGGCAACGCCCATCCTGATTAGCGCGACGCAGGCAGCAGCCCTTCCAAGCGTTTATGTGGCAGGATCTGATGGCAATGTAGCCACAGTATGGAAAAATGGCACGGCAACGCCCCTTACGGACGGAACAAAGGATGCTGAGGCTCGTTCTGTTTATGTATCGGGTACGGATGTTTATACGGCAGGATATGAAGGCAATGTAGCCAAAGTATGGATAAACGGCACGGCACAAAACCTTACAGACGGCACAAAGGATGCTGTTGCTAATTCTGTTTATGTATCGGGTACGGATGTTTATGCGGCAGGAAGTGAACACAACAACAACTATGTAGCCACAGTATGGAAAAACGGCACGGTACTGAATAATCTTACGGACGGCACAAAGTCTGCTGAGGCTAATTCTGTTTATGTATCGGGTACGGATGTTTATGCGGCAGGATATGAAAACAACGGCAACAACTATGTAGCCAAAGTATGGAAAAACGGCACGGTACTGCATAATCTTACGAACGGCACATATCATGCTATTGCTAATTCTGTT
>JAISKR010000266.1 GCA_031260845.1 Bacteroidales bacterium | reverse complement strand
TAAAAAATCTTTCAAACGCAACTCGGATGAAGAATCGGACGGCGTTGAAGATAAAAAATCCCCTAAAAAATTCTCTAAAAAACCGCCGGTAAAAAAAGAAGCGGCTACTGAATAATAATTTTGTCGAACAATTTTAAATAAAAATACATGGCAATAAGTGCACAAGAAGTTGCAAAACTTAGAAAAATGACGGGCGCAGGCATGATGGACTGCAAGCACGCCTTGGAAGAAGCCAATGGTAATTATGACGACGCCATTGCTATCATCCGCAAAAAGGGACAATTGGTAGCCAGCAAACGCGCAGACCGCGACACTACGGAAGGTTGCGTTCTCGCAAAAGTATCAGGCGACGCCACCAAAGGCGTTCTGACCGTGTTGAGTTGCGAAACGGATTTCGTGGCAAAAGGCGCTGATTTCATCAAATTCTCGCAGGACATCGCAGACGCTGCATTACAGAACAATGCCGCCGGTCTGGACGCGGTAAAGGCTCTGAAAGTGAACGGTCTGACAGTGAGCGAAGGAATAGAAGGAAAAGTAGCCGTGATTGGCGAAAAAATCGAACTCAATTTCTACGATAGTCTGGAAGCCAAAGAGGTGGTCGCTTATATTCATCCGGGCAACAAACTGGCTTGCTTGGTGGGTTTCGGCAAAACACTGGCTGACAAACAGGTCGGAAAGGACGTAGCAATGCAGATTGCCGCTATGAACCCTGTGGCTGTGGATAAGGACAGCGTTCCTGAAAATGTGGTCAAAAAGGAATTGGAAATTGCATTGGATCAAACCCAAAATGACCCGAAAAATGCAGGTAAACCGGCTGATTTGCTCGAAAGAATCGCCAACGGCAAATTGGAAAAGTTCTTCAAGGAACAAACCCTGCTGAATCAGGAATTTATCAAAGACGGTAAAATAACTGTTCGCGATTACATCAAAGGGGCAGATAAAGATTTGACAGTGACCAAGTTTGTACGTTTCTCACTGACTCAATAAAAATGTTGTTACTAAGTTTATAAAAATTGGTTGAAATGGGGTTATCGAAAGGTAACCCTTTTTTTGACAAAAAAATTGCCGGCTCATTGAAGAACCGGCATTTTTCGTTTTGCTTGGGCGTAAAATTACGCCGGATGAATGGCTTCCGAAGGGCAAGAATCCGCACAAGTACCACAATCTGTACAAGCGTCCGGATCGATTTTATAAATATCGCCTTCCGAAATTGCTTCAACCGGACACTCGCCGATACACGTGCCGCAAGCAACACAATCACTACTAATCACGTATGCCATAATAAAATAATTTTAAAAATGATGGTGCAAAATTACAACATTATTTTATTTGTCAAACTCTCGAAAGCAGTTTAGAATTATTCTTAATAAATGATTTTTAAGCCAATTCCTTTCTGATTTGTTCTATCCGTTGATTAATCAACCTGTTAACCTTGTCGAAATCGGACACGGAAGGCATATTTTCCTTTACGCTGACGTAATACTTGATTTTCGGCTCGGTACCCGACGGGCGAATGGAAATCTTGCTGCCGTCTTCCGTATAAAACTGCAACACATCGGATTTGGGCAGGTCGATAAGGCTTGTTTTGCCGGTTTTCAGGTCGGTAGTGGTCAATTGAACGTAATCCTGAATTTTGACTATCGGCGAACCGTTGATGCTCTTCGGCGGGTTATTCCTGTAATTGTTCATCATGGCGACAATTTCCTCTGCCCCCGATTTGCCGGTTTTCACCACCGAAATTCCTGCTTCCTTGTAAAATCCGTATTGTGCGTATATTTCCAGCAGAATATCGAACAGCGTTTTGCCTTGGTCTTTTGCCCAAGCGGCTATTTCTGCAAAGTAGGCGCATGACATCACAGCATCCTTGTCGCGCACGGCGTCGCTGCTCAGGTAGCCGTAACTTTCCTCGCCGCCGCCGATAAACGTGGCTTTCCCTTCGTTTTTGCGCAAAATATCGGCAATCCACTTGAATCCGGTGAGCACATCATAGCAGGGCACCTTGTGCGCGGTGGCAATATCAGTCAACAAATCGGTGGTGACAATCGTTTTCACGATATATTCCTTTCCTTTCAGTTTGCCCGACTCGTTCCAACGCCTGATGAGATAATACACCAGCAATGCAGCAGCCTGATTGCCGTTGAGCAGTATCCATTCACCCTTTTGGTCTTTCACAGCCAGCCCTACACGGTCGGCGTCGGGGTCGGTGCCCATCACAATGTCGGCGTCCACGGCTTTGGCTTTTTGCACTGCCAAATTCAAGGCAGCCGGCTCTTCGGGATTGGGCGACTTGACCGTCGGAAAATTTCCGTCAGGAATATCCTGTTCTGCAATGTGATACACATTGGTAAAGCCTTTCTTTTTCAGCACCAAAGGCACCAAATTCACCCCCGTTCCGTGAATCGGGGTATAGACGATTTTCAGGTCTTGATGCCGTTGGATAGCGTTCGGCGAAAGCGTCAGTTTCACAATCATGTCGGTATAAATCTCGTCAATTTCTTTACCGATGCTCTTTATCAAGGCTTTGGGTCCGTTGAACTTTACCGCTTCGATGGCAGTTTTGTTCACTTCCTCAATGATGGCTTTGTCGTGCGGCGGAATCACCTGCGCCCCGTCGTCCCAGTAGGCTTTGTAACCGTTGTATTCCTTGGGATTGTGCGACGCCGTGATAACAACGCCGCTCTGGCAGCCGAAATGACGGACTGCAAACGACAGTTCAGGCGTTGGACGCAAGGATTCAAACAGATACACTTTCACCCCGTTGGCGGCAAAAATACCGGCGGCGGTTTCGGCGAACAGTCGGCTGTTGTTGCGGCTGTCGTGCGCTATGGCAACTGATATTTCCGGCAAAGCGGTAAAATTCTTTTTCAGATAGTTGCACAAGCCCTGAGTCGCCATTCCTACCGTATATACATTCATACGATTGGTGCCTGCGCCCATTATTCCGCGCAAACCGCCGGTTCCGAACTCTAAATTCCGGTAGAAACATTCCGTCAGTTCGTCGGGATGGCGGTCAATCAGGTCTTGTACCTGCGCACGGGTGGCTTCGTCAAACGAGCCGGAAAGCCACTGTTGGGCTTTCGCAAGAATATTTTCAGATGGATTCATCATCACAAATTTAATTCCTCAAAAGTATAAAAAAAATGCTTTCATATAACATACTATTGAAAGAAAAAATTACTTTTGCAAAAATATTCCGACAAGGCATGAAAGTTTATACCAAAACAGGCGATAAAGGGAAAACGTCCCTCATCGGCGGCACGCGGGTAGCCAAGAATCATCCCCGCTTAGAGGCTTACGGCACAGTGGACGAACTGATGGCGCATACGGCATTGCTGATGGACAGCATCAACGACGCCGGCGATAAAGAATTTCTCTTGTGGACATTAGACAGGCTGATGACCTTGGCGTCCGTGCTGGCTGCCGAAGGCGAGGTGGCGAAAAAATTGCCGCTCTTGTTGCCCGAAGACGTACAACGCATGGAAAAAAAAATTGATGAAATGGAAGGAAATTTGGAACCCCTTCGCAGTTTTGTGCTTCCGGGGGGGCATCAGGCTGTGTCACAGTGTCATGTGGCTCGCACGGTATGCCGCCGCACCGAGCGGCTCATCGTGTCCTTGGAAGAAAATGATGACATACCACCAATTGTGAATCAGTACATTAACCGAATGTCTGATTACCTTTTCGTGCTTTCCCGAAAAATAACAAAAGATTTACAAATTATATCAAAAAAATGGACGCCTATTGTATAGCAAAATATTTTTACTAATTTTGCCAACCGAATTTTTTAGGCATAATATTAAAATATAAATACTTAAGCATTATGTATTGGACATTAG
>JAISKR010000259.1 GCA_031260845.1 Bacteroidales bacterium | reverse complement strand
TTTGGCTGCTTTCAAATTGTGGTAAGTATCTTCCAAGCCGCCTCTGCCCTGGTCGTAAGTGTGATTATTCGCCAACACGGCATGTGTAATGCCTGCTTTGCGCAAGGCGGGCAGCCACTCCGGCTCACCTCTAAAAATGTATTGCTTGTTCACGGGGGCTTGGCGCGTGGTTACGGGGCATTCCAGATTGACCACCACCGCATCGTAATTTGCCCACAGCGGCGCAACATCGGCAAACAAGGCGTCAATGCCTCGTCGGTCGATTTGCTCGCGCACGCCACGGTCTAACAGCACATCGCCGGTGAAGCAGATGGTGAGTTCGTGGTCTGCGCACGAACTAATTGCAATCATGCAAATTAGAGATAATAGAATTTTTTGCATTTTAGCATCCCGAACTATAAGTAAACGTTGCATTATCGGTTGGCGGGACGTTTATCATGATTGTGTTCATCCATATTGGAACAGGCGGGGCTTGGTTTTTTTCCAACATTTCTTGCCATTCTTCGTCTGTGAGGCGCGTGCCTAAGGGTTTTACAAATTCGTAGTAACTGAAAGTTGCCCCTCTGGTGAGGTAGAGATTGCCTTCTATTTCGACCACTACATAAAGGTTGTTGGCTTTGCCTACTGCCTCGTGCAAAATGCCGTTTTTGTCACAACCATTCGCATTGCGGGTGTAAATATCTGCTACTATTGCGATTGACTTGTCGGGACCCTTTACGGCTTCCCAATTATCCGGTACATTATCCGGGTCAATTACCTCACGGGTAAAATACTCCATACTTGCACCAAATTTTTCAATGGTGTGATATTCAGCCTCAGTCAGTTTTTCTTTTTTCAATTCTTTTTGGCTCACGGTAAGCAGAAATTTGACATCATCGCCCAACTCCCTTGTCCGTGATTTTAATTCTTTGGTCATTAAGTTATTGCTTGTGAGCAATTTATCAGTAAGTTCTAACAATTCGCCCAACTTTTTCCAAAACAGGATGTTTGGTTCCACATAGCCTACAACGTCTGGGTCGGGAGGTGGTGGTATGCCGCCGCTGCCACATTCCGCTAACATGGGTTGCTCGCTGTACAAAATGGCATCGTGCTTTAAATCTGTCCACGAAGCGAGGGAGGTGTTGAGATTTTTTAAATCCCATGCGGGCAGTTGCATAAATTCGGGATAGGATTTATTGGCACTTTGCAAGGTCAGCAAACTTTCTACCCATTTGTTGTAAACGCTGGTGTTCCATCCGCCGTAATTGTTGAATTTTGTCTGCAATTTTTTCATAGTCGGCAAGTATTCCTCCCACTGTTTATCCTCCTGACAGGTATTGAGTAAAACGTTCAAGGCAGGTTTGGAGCCAAAAGCGGCGAACACATCCAAGCCTTTGGGATAAGCCCGTTTGGCATTGGCTCTCGCATCTACCAATTCCTGAATAATCTCATTATCAACTAAATAGCGAGCAGGCATGAAATTTATTTTGTCGCTACAACTGACTTCAATTTTGGGAGCGATGCGATTGCGCGTTTTGGCTGTTGTGATTAAAAGATTATTGACCTTTTCGACGTTCTCGCTTTGCAAGGCAATGGTCGGATTGCTGATTTTTTCTTTGACGAAAAATTCGGCGATGTCCATGACCGACAAATTATCGGATTCGCCCACAAGAAACACCGTTGGCTCATACACCGACTTGTAGAGTTGCATCAAAGTAGGCTCTGAGCTGAGTAGCGCAGCCACAAAAACGGCATCGCGCAATTGTTCATCGTCTTCACGGCAGTAACACGCCAATTGCAGCCATTGCATCGCCCTAAAATAGCGTTTCAGCGATTCCTTGCGCGTATAATTGCCGCGTGGCTTGAACTGGCTGTAAGGAAACTCCACACCATAAAAGTGCAAAAATTGACTGGTGTTGTCTTCTTCTCCGGCGATATTTTTGAGCTCCGCCTCATACTGCGACCGGTAGTTTTCCGGAATTTCCACCTTTTTTTGGCTTAGCAAATAATAGGGAATGGCATAAAAAGTAGCGTTGTATTTGGCAATTTCCAGCATTTCGTCCGTAGAATTTTTCGCTTGTTCCATTGATTTTTGATACAAGGAGAGGCACAGTTTTTCGATTGCAGGGATAAATTTTTCCTGTTCCAGATATTTCAATGTATAGGAAAAGTACATGTGAAACGCTTGCAGCATCAGGTCGGTAGTTATGAAACTGGGAATTTCGCCGTAGTCGTTCGTCTCGTAGATGTGGAACAACTGTATATAACTGTCGGGCGTAATAACGATATTATTTTGGGTCAGTTTTTGCATAAATTCCGGCGAAATGTCTCGAAATTGAAACAAGTTTACGATATTTTTGGGATTAGCCGCCCGATAGCCACCCGCCTTCACATAGTCATTCTTTTTCAACACAGCCATCCGTTTGTCAATTCTTTCAACAAAAGCGATTTCGTCCGGAGTAAGTTCAATGGGAGCAACGGGGTGATATGTCCCCGAATAATCTTCAACATATTCCGGATATTTTTCAACATATTCCGCTTCCCATCGGTTCTCCATAACTCTTGTGTACCAATAGGTGCTATTTTCAAAATAGTCACGCAAGTCGGCTTCCATAAACAAATAGCCATAGCGCGCATACACCAGATTGCGCAAAATACGCAGGTCTTGCACCGACAGACTGTCAATGTTTTGGTCGAGGTCAAGCGGTTCCTCAACCTTCAACACAATCGTATCAGGCACCGTTGCAGTGTCTGTCGCGGCATCAGCCGATGTTGCTGTTTTTGCAGCCACCGCCTCCGCAGGCTTCTTTTTCCCGCAAGAGACTAATACACAGATGCTTAGGCAAAGCATCAGACCGGTTTTAACACATAAATTTGTTTTCATCACATATAATTGTTAATTCATAATTCATAATTCTTCAAACGCTTCTTCCATGCTCAGCCCCCTTTTCAGATAAGCCAACCACTCCAAACCAAACCTTTTATACTCATATTCTGCAACGACAAACGAATTTTCGCCCTCCTGCTCAATCGTCCGCACGCGCCCGTTCACTATCCGAAAATCCACCAATGGCAGCGACATTTTCGAGCCTAACCACAAGGGTCGCACATAGCAGGTGTCGAACAGCTTGAACAAAAACAGCCGCTTTCTGACAATCGGGTCAAATCGGGTCGGTTTGATTACGCCAACCGCAATTTCCGGTATTCCATCGCCCGTAATGTCCGCACAATCGAAGCGATAGACCGGATAGTTGAGCCGCCATGTGTCAAGCGTGGTGTCGCCATCCGGTTTGTAAACCGCTGCCTGAATGTCAAAAACCGTGTCTTGAATTTGGTGCAAAGATACGGTTATTTTCGTTTCGTTCGTTGAAAATTGAAACGTATCCGGTTGCTTTTGGCAACCGGTGATGCAAAGGAGGAGGATGAGCAAGATTATTTTGACAATCATAACAATCAAATCAATCATATTAAAATCACAGTTCAGACTCTATTCCTCAAAAAGTTCTTCAAGGTCAATTTCCAGCCCGTCAAAGATAGATACCGGCACTTTGCCTGTAAATTCGTAGGTTGTGCCTTCATCATATTTGCCATCTTCTTGCAACAGGAAAACGGTGACACCTTGCACTCTTGGGTAAACAATCCAGTATTCTCGCACACCGGATTCCTCATAGAGTTTGAATTTTTCTTGCAAATCGCGTTTAGCCGTTGAGGGCGATTGCACCTCCACGATTAAATCGGGTGCACCAATGCAGCCTGCCTTATCCAACTTTTTGGGGTCGCACACCACACAAATATCCGGCTGCACAACAGTATAGATTTTATTGTCCGCCGTTTCCCCATTTTTAGGAAAACGCACATCAAAGGGCGCATGGTAAACTTTGCATTGACCCTTGTCTTTTCGTTTAGTGATGTAATTCCAAAATCTTCCAAAAATAGATGCCGAAATACCTGCGTGCCAACGAGTTGGCGCACTAAACAAATCA
>JAISKR010000231.1 GCA_031260845.1 Bacteroidales bacterium | reverse complement strand
CATGCTCGTAGGGATTCAATGTGCCCGGGTCTATATTAATGTAGGGGTCTAACTTCTGGATGGTTACCTTGTAGCCCCGCGATTGAAGTAATTTCCCGATAGATGAGGATATAATTCCTTTCCCTAATGACGACGCCACACCTCCGGTGACGAAAATGTGTTTGCTGGCGTGTGTATTGCTGTTGTTCTTCATGGTTAATTAATTCTCCAAATTATCTATCATTTCGATTTTATTCTTTAATTCATTCATCGCATTTCTGCCTTCTTCAATCATTTTCTCAACGCCGGCAATCATTGCCTGAGAGTTTTTCGATTTTGAGAAAAAGCCTATGTTGTTTTCCCAAACCACTAAATCGCTTTGCAATTGCTGGTATTTCCTGACCAAACGGTCGCGTTCCGAACCGATTTTGCCGCGTGCTTGGGGCTTTTCCGCCAAATGTTCCATCTTGTGCTTGTAGAGCAGCATATTTCGCTCTTTGGAATCCATTTTCAGCGAATCAAACTGTTTGTTGATAGCCTGACGGTATTCGTCCTGAATGGATTTCATCTGCTTGAAAGGCACATAACCTATTTCGCTCCATTCCTGCTGAAACGCCTTCAATTGTGTCAAATCGTTTGCTGAATTATCGGTGTGAGCAAAGTTCTGAATTTTCAGTATCAACGCTTGTTTTGCTTTCAGATTCTTGTCGTATTGCGACTCAACCGACGAATGGTGCTTGTTTTTTTGTTCGAAGAAAAAATCGCAGGCTGTGCGGAAGCGTTTCCAGATGGATTCGCGATTTTTGAAAGGCACATTGCCTGACTCTTTCCACTGTTTCTGCAACTGAATGATTTCATCCGTGGCGATTTTCCAGTCTGTGCGGTCTTTCAGCGCCTCTGCTTTTTCGCAAAGTTCCTGTTTCGCTTGCAGGTTCTTTTCCTGTTCCGCTTTCTCGCCGCTGAAAAATTCGCGTTTGCGTTCAAAAAACTTGTCGCACAGGGAATAAAAGCGCTTGTTAATCTTGTTATTCTCTTTTTTTAACGCGGCGCCAACCGTATTCCACTGTTTTTGTATTTCTATCAGTTCCTTAGAAGTTTTTTCCCATTGGGACATGGTGGTCAGCGGGCGTTCGGCTATTTCTTCCGCTTTGGCGCACAAGGTTTCTTTCTTTTCAAGGTTTTTCTTCCGTTTTTCTTTCAGATTGTCGAAATAGTCTTGATGCTTCCGATTGATTTGCGAGGAAGCGGCTTTGAAACGCTCCCATATCTCCACCCGTTGCTCTTTGGGGACAGGACCTATTTCGTGCCAAATGTCGTGATATTCTTGAAGAGTCTGAAAGGCTTTCACCACGGATGATTCCTCCAAAAGCGCCTCCGCTTTCTCGCAAAGCGAGGTTTTAGCGTCTAAATTGTGCTTGAAATCCAAATCGCGCAGGTCTTTATTGATTTTCATGAAATCGTAGAACACCTCCACGCTATGGTGGTAAGTTTCCCTGATATGCCTTATCTCCGCTTGCGGCACCAATCCTATCGCTCGCCAACGGTTTTGCAAATCCCGAAATAACTGAAAATTCTCGCCGATAGATTCACTGTTTACCGATAAGTCTTTCAGTTCATCAATAATTTTTAACTTTTCAGTAAGGTTATTGAGTTTTTCCCGATCCGATGCTTCCCGCTGTACATTCCGCATTTCGCGGTATTTGTTCAAATACTTTTTCAGCAATAGTTCAACGGCGTCTTCTTCGTACATGTATTCTTCCTCTTTGCCGCCCACATCAACGAAGTTCTGCTTTTTCGCTTCCTGCTCCGCTTGCATTTTTTTGTAAAAATGGAACTTGATGGCGTCCACCTCCGGTCTGATGGTTTCTATATCTACATCTTCTTTCTCCACCAATTGGCGCAGACATTCGACCATTGCACTGCGTTCGTAGGCTGAATAGTCCGTCATTTCCTTTTCAGGAAGTTCATCTTCATCGAAATTTTCGGTAAGTTCATCATTGGATTCAACAAGGGGCAACTCCACATTATTATCCATAACCGGTTGGGATACTGTTGTATCCGCATCATCCCCGACATGGCTCGTCATATCGTTGATTTCGCTTTCATTAAACTCGTCTTCTACAAGTTTTTCAGGTGCATTAGAGGTGGTTGTCATACTATCAAAATATTAAGACATTTAAGGCACGAAGGTAGATATTTCAATTTACAATGACAAATCTGTTAAAAAAAAGTTTTTAAAATACGGATAAAATGAGCGCCAAACCGGTTATAATTAAAGGTATGGAATATCCGCATTTCTACTCCTTAAATAATCGTTGCACGTCGAAACCTATTTCACCATCCTGCTTGCCATCACGCGGCGGACAATTACTATATCATCTATCAGGCTATAAACAATGGTCATCTTTTTGTAAACGATGGTTCGGGCACCGGGTCCATAGAGTCCTTGGAGGTATTCCTGCGGACTGACGGCAAGGGCACCGCCGATGATACGAAGTTTGTTGATGGTGTTAAATATTCCTTTTCGATAGTTGTTTGCCGTCAAAGGTGCACACAATTCATCAACGATATAATGATATACATCATTAATATCTATCATTGCTTCCGGCAATACACGAATCTGATATTCCTGCATCGGGTGGGTAAATTAATCATAAAAGGTCAAAATGCCAATCATCTCCTTTATTCCATTCGGTGCGCGATTGATTCACCAATTGACGAAAATCTTCGCCATAGTGAGTTATCAGTCGTTTGTCCAACTCGTCAAACCACTCTTCCACAGTGTACCATATCGGATTTCCGTTCTCATCGTACTCCACCCCCGAAATATGTTCACGGGTGGGAGGTTCTTGGGATGGTTGCACAAAAGCAACGCCTGAATTTTCCATTCGATTCATTTTTTAATATTTCACCCCGCAAAGATAGCATTATCTGTTGATATAATGAAAAATAAAAACAGCTTTCTTATATAGAAGACACAAATAGAAGATACAAAAAATTAAAATGACTGTCCGGGGCGGGTATATTTCATCTTCTACCGAACTGCAATCCCGATGGGATTGGTTGTAGTTGGCGTCAACATTTGTTCTGTTGGCGTCAACATTTCTTCTGTTGGCTACCGCATTTGTTCCGTTATTTAAAAATACCATAAATGTGCTATTTTTTACGTGATTTCTTTTTTCTACTTTTGTCCCCTCGTTCGAACGAATCGAACGACCTGTTTTTTATATCAAAATCTGATATTTTTATGCATTTTTTACCTACATATTGTCCTGTCGAAAGCCCAATTTTTTTGGGCATGGTAGAGGTTTGGCATAAAAGTTGCAGAGAGAGAGAGAGAGAGAGAGAGAGAGAGAGAGAGACTCTACTGAGATACATATATATAATACGCCCGCGCGTAATTTACAAAATATTTTCCGTAATTTATATACAGCCGCACTATGTTTTTTGCATGGTGGGGCTTTTTTTGCATTTGGCAATGAATCACAACGTATCACTATGAATCACAAATATATATATAAATTTTTAATAAAAATCAATTAAATTAAATTAGTATGGAACAGAAAAGAAGATTAATTTATTGGCGCACATTGCGAAAGTTATTGTTCGCCGCTTGTGTCTGCATCGGGACTTTCCCCTTGTTTGCACAGCAGAGTATCCGTATCATCGGTACGGTAACAGACGAGAGCGGGCTGTCCTTGCCGGGAGTGTCCGTGTTGTTGCGTGGCACAACGACCGGCGCGGTGAGCGACGCAAACGGACAGTACGCCATCACCGTTCCCGATGAAGACGCTGTATTGGTGTTTTCGTCGGTGGGATATGCCACGCAGGAAGTAATCGTGGGCGACCAGACGTCGGTGAGCATCGTATTGAATGAAGACACGCAGCAGTTGGATGAAGTGGTGGTAGTCGGCTACGGTACGCAGAAGAAAATCAGCGTGACCAATTCCATTTCCACCATAAAAGGAGATGATTTGACGGACAGACCTGTTTCCAACATTCAGCAAACCTTGCAGGGTAAAATACCCGGCGTGACCGTGCTGGACAACGGTGGCTCGCCCGGACGCAGTTCCACCAACATTCGCGTTCGCGGTATCACCAGTTTCAATCCCAACGTAACCAGCGGTACAAGCGGTTACGATTTGTCGAAAAACAACGCCTTGGTGATTGTGGACGGAATAGAACAGGATTGGAGCAATATCAACCCTAACGACATTGAGTCGGTGTCTATCCTGAAAGACGCTTCTTCCACCGCCATCTACGGTTCCCGAGGAACGAACGGCGTTGTCCTTGTGACCACCAAGGGCGCCAAGAGCGGTAAGGTGCAGGTGGACATTAACAGTTACGTCGGCTGGCAACGGGCAAACAACCGCCCCGAGCCGATGAGTCTGGAAGGCTATATGAAAGAGCAGCAGTGGGCGTATAAAAATGCAAACACCAACCCTTTCCCCGACAAATTCACGGATGAAGGCATCAAAACATGGGTAAATGCTACCGACAGGGAAAAATATCCCTTGCCCAACACTTGGTTTCAGACATTGCTGCACACCGCACCGCAGTACAACACCAGCGTGGCGGTATCAGGAGGCAATGACGTGGTACGTTCCCGACTGAGTGTCCGCTATTTTGACCAGAAGGGCGTGATTGACAATAACAGCAACAACCTTACGGAAGGCAAACTGAACACGGATTTCACCGTATCGCGTTCCATCAAGGTAAGTACAATTCTGGATTACCGCAACAACAATTTCGTTTACCCTACGACGGATGCGGGCAGTCCGTTGAACCGTTTTCTGCACGGCACGCTGTGGGCGGTGCCTAAATACGATGACGGAACCTACGGTCTGAGTTCGCAAAGCGCCAATCCTTTGATGGACATTGAAAAAGGCGGTTTATCACGCACCAAAAACGATTATTTTTCCGGTAACGTCAAAGCCGACTGGGAAATCATCGACGGACTGACCTTTTCCAGCCAGTATGGTCTGGTATATAATACGGTGTATCAGAAAAACTACACCAATGCTTATGTGAATGCAGACAAAAATACGCCATACGTCAAAACCGTGACGAACAACACACTGAACGAAATTCGCAATAACACACGCGAATATACGTGGAACAACCTGCTGACTTATAAAAAGACTTTTGGCAAACATGACGTCAGCGGCTTATTGGGCTACTCGCAGATAGGCAACACCAGAACATACCTCACGGCTTATCGCCAAGAGTTCTACACTAACGACATTTCATCCATAGGACAGGGCATCAATGATGGCACCAAATCCAATAGCGGTAATGATGAAGAATACGGCTTGCGTTCGTACTTCGGACGTATCAATTACGGATATGCCGGCAAATATTTAGTGGAGGCAAACGGACGCTACGACGGTTCGTCTAAATTTACGGGCAACAAACAGTACGGTTTCTTCCCGTCGTTTTCAGCCGGATGGGTTCTTTCGGAAGAATCGTTTTGGGATTCTTTGCGCTCAACGGTCAATGTGTTGAAATTGCGCGGGTCGTGGGGCGTCACCGGAAACCAGTCGGTTGACCTGTACAGTTATTATGCCTCGTTGGTATCTGCGGGTTACAACTTCGGCGGAGAGTCTGTGACGGGCTACCGGCAAAATGCGCTGGCAAACACCGAATTGGGATGGGAATCAACCACCCAAACGGATGTCGGTCTTGTGGCTACGCTCTTTAATAACAAATTAGACGTCACCATCGACTGGTACAACAAAGTGACAGACGATATTCTCTTGAATTTGGAGATACCTGCAACCATAGGACTTACGGCTTCACCACTCAACGCAGGAGTGGTTGAAAACAAAGGCTGGGAGTTCAGCGCCAATTTCAGAAACACCTCGTCTTACGGATTGGGGTACGAAATTGGGGGGAATTTCAGCATCAACCACAACAAAGTGACCGACCTGAAAGGAACAGGACCTTATTTTACGGGCGATTACCTCATCAATCCGTATTATACCATCGCCGAAGGATTGCCTATCAACACCCTGTGGGGATTCAAGACAGACGGCTTGTTCCAATCAGCGCAAGAAATACAGGATTGGAGAAATTCCGGTCATGGCGTCAATCAGGTAAATCCGCAGCCGGGTGATGTGAAATATATTGACGGAGTGAACGGAGAAGCGCCCAACAACGCGCTTGGTGCGGATGATATGATAGAACTGGGACACGCCTTTCCTACCTATACCTTTGGCTTTAACCTCGGGTTGACATATAAAAACTTCGAGTTAAATGCATGGTTTCAGGGAGCAGCCGACTTAGACGTGCGTTTGTCGGGCGCTTTGGCTGAAATGGGTAATCAGGAAGGCTTTGCACACAAGATTTACGAAGGCAATTACTGGACGCCCGATAATACCAATGCGCGTTTCCCCCGTCCTGTGAAGTTTGACCTGAAAAATGTCAGTTCTTCCGACAGAATGATTATCGACGGTTCCTACCTGCGGTTGAAAAACCTGCAAATAGCGTACAATCTGCCGCTTCAACGGTGGCTGAATACCGATGTGGTGAAGAAACTGAAAATTTATGCTTCCGCCACCAATCTGCTTACTTTTTCCAAGTTGAACGAGTGGAATCTCGACCCGGAAGTGGAATCGGGACGCGCCCAGTATTTCCCACAAACCTCGTTATACACCATCGGTCTTAATCTTCAATTTTAAAAAACATTATAAATGAATAATAATATGATTACGAAAATATTTCATCGAATAAATTACATGATAATCGTCGCGTTGTTTGCTGTCGGCATTTCATCGTGCGACGAAAGTTTGCTGGAAACCGTTCCCAACGACCGTATTTCGTCGGCAATTTACTGGCAAACGCCCAACGACGCCCTGTTAGCGGTCAATTCGCTGTACAATGACTTGGATGGCGTAGATATCTTTTATTACGATGCGCTGACGGACATTGCCCATACCAATGACCCTTTTGATGTGCAGGCAAATATCGAAAAAGGCATTTACGACGCCTTGAACACCCGGGTGGACGGTCGATGGACTGCTGCCTACAAAGGTATTGCCGCAGCCAATGCTGTTTTGGAAAATGTGGACAAAATCACATTCACCGATGAGGCTCTGCTGAAACGGTACAAAGCCGAAGCAACAGTATTAAGAGCGTACCAATATATCAGATTGGTACCACTGTTTGGCGATGTGCCGTTGGTAAAAAACACCCTGACAGTGGAAGACGCGCGAAACCTTACCCGCACGCCTGCTGCGGATGTTTGGAATTTCGTCGATGAGGAATTAGCAGCAGTGACGAGCGGAACTGATTTGCCGGAATCCTATGACGCCAAAAACAAGGGACGCATTACCAAATGGGCAGCGCTGGGCTTGAAAGCACGGGCAGCGTTGTATGCAGGAAATTATCGGAAAGCGGCGGATGCAGCAGCGCTGATTATCAACAGCGGACAAATATCGCTCTATCCGAAGTACGAAAACCTGTTCGGTTACGCAGCGGAAGGCAACTCGGAAGTATTGTTGGACAAACAGTTCATCAAAGATTTGTTCAGAAACAACGTTTTTTCCGTGTTGGCGCCATACAGCCAGAAAAATGCCAATTGCTCGTTTGTACCTACCAAAAAACTGATAGACCTGTACGAAACAGCCGACGGTAAAAAGATTACCGACGCAGGCAGCGGCTACGACGCCGACCTTCCATACGATAACAGAGATCCCCGTCTGCATTTCTCAATATTTTTAGCCGGCGATATATTGCCGAGCGGAATTACGTTTCAGCCTGCACCCAACAGCGGCACTGCTGATGCAGCAGGCGTGACCTATCACTCGTCCACCACAGGACTCAATATCAAAAAATATGTCAATGCCGAAGATTATGTTGACATTGGTAATTGCGGCATCAATATCATCCTGTTGCGTTATGCGGAAGTGTTGCTGACCTACGCGGAAGCCAAGATCGAATTGAATGAAGTGGATCAATCGGTATATGACGCCATCAACCTCGTGCGCAACGGGCGCGACGACGTGAAATTGCCGTCGGTCACGACGCCCGCCGGATTAAAAGAACTTGTCAGGAATGAACGGGCAGTAGAATTGTCTTTTGAAGGCTTGCGCCTTGCCGATATACGCCGTTGGAAAATTGCCGAAACGGTAGTGCCCGGCGAAGTCCAAGGTCTCACTTTCGTGGATGATGACGGTGCGGTAAAAATTGTGCAGGTCGCTTCGGGACTTCGCGCTTTCAGAGCAGACAGAGATTATCTGTGGCCCATTCCTCAAAAGGAACGGGATTTGAATCCAAATCTAACGCAAAATCCAAATTGGGGTAATTAATAATAAATGCCATAATCACAAAAATGATTATGGCATTTTGTTTTTCTTAAAATAAAAATGAATATCCAACGTTTTATTTAAACACTTTCAAATTAAAATACAACAATGAATAAATTAAATTACCTGCTGATGGGATCAACGGCGCTGACCGTTTTCTCATGCAAAGATGCTCAGCATCAAGAGCAGCAGCGCCCCAATATCATCTTCGTTTTGACTGACGATTTAGGATATTCCGATCTGGGGTGCTACGGCAATCCGGTGATTCGCACCCCGTTTTTAGACAATTTGGCTGCCAACGGGGTTCGCGCCACCAATTACGTAGTCACCAGCCCGTCCAGTACGCCTTCCAGAGCATCGCTTCTCACAGGAAGATATGCCTCGCGCCTGAATCTGCCCTATCCCATCGGACCGGGTTCGCCGTTGGGCATTGCCGACGAGGAAGTGACCATTGCCGAAGTGCTGAAAAACGCAGGCTACAACACCGCCATGATAGGAAAATGGCATCTGGGCGATAACCGCACATTCAACCATCCCACCGCGCAAGGTTTTGATTCCTATTTCGGCTTGTTGTACAGCCACGATTACAAGCATCCTTACGTAAAAACCGACACGACGCTCAAAATATTCCGCGACCGAACGCCGGAAATAGAGTTGCCTGCCGACTCGCTGCTGACTTCAATCTATACGCGGGAAGCCGTCAGTTATGTCAAAAAACAGAAAAAGGAGCAGCCGTTTTTTCTTTATTTAGCCTATAATATGCCGCATTTGCCGGTAGCATTTGCCGCTTCGTCCCAATCGTTGAAGGAGAAACTGAACCGCAGCGGGGAATTAGGCGCTGTGATAGAAGAAATGGACGAAGGTCTGGCACAACTGTGGAAAACCTTGGAACAACAGGGATTGGCTGATAATACGATTTTTATTTTTTCGAGCGACAACGGTCCCTGGGTAGAATATCCCGAACGAATGTCGGGCGATGCAGCGACGCAACGGTGGCACGTGGGCGCAGCCGGAGTATTCAGAGGTTCCAAAGGTCAGACGTATGAAGGGGGAGTGCGCGAGCCTTTCATCGTCTATTGGAAAGGGCGTCTTCAACCCGGCACGCTTTACAATCCCATCAGCAATGTGGACGTGCTGCCCACGCTGGCAGAATGGGTGCAGACTTCCCTTCCCGAAGGCAAAACGCTCGACGGTCAATCCATCGCAACGCTGCTGACCGGCGAAGCCGACAGACAACAATACGCGCATCGCCCTATTTATTTAGTGAACAACGGAAAAGTGGAAGCCGTCAGAGATGGAGAATGGAAATACAGGGAAGTGCCGTCGCCAATTCATCAGGCTTTGGAATGGTTGAAAAAGAACAAGGATCCGGAAGTACGTGCGCATCTGTTTCAACAATATCCGCAACTGAAAGCCATAGTTGACGCGCCCGCCAAAGCGGTTGAAGTCAGTCCTACGATTCGGGAATTGTTCAATTTGAACCGCGACCCAAGCGAACGGGTAAACGTAATTGACCTATATCCTGAAAAAGCCGGAGAACTGAAAACCTTATACGACGCTTATCCGGGATATGAAGTAAATTGAAAAAGATGAAACAGTACAAATTGTTATTTGGTGCGGGAATTTGCACCCTGATTTCCGGTTCTTCCTGTCAACAGCAGAAACCGGCAGTAAAGCCCAATATCATCTACTTGCTGGCAGACGATATGGGTTATGCGGAACTCGGCTGCTACGGGCAGCAGAAAATTGAAACGCCCAATCTTGACAAATTGGCGGCAAAAGGCGTCCGTTTTACCCAAAACTATGCCGGCTCGCCGGTATCGGCGCCGTCCCGCTGTGTCACCCTCACAGGGCTTCACAGCGGACACGCCTACATTCGGGGCAATGACGAAATGCCCGCCAGAGGGGAAGTGTGGAGCCATGCAGCCATGTTGGCAGACTCAACCTTAGAAGGACAACGCCCCCTTCCGGCAGGAACGGTGACAGTAGCATCCGCCTTGCACGACGCCGGATACAGAACCGGATGCATCGGCAAGTGGGGATTGGGTTCCCCTGATTCGGAAGGAAGACCGAACAAAATGGGATTCGATTTCTTCTACGGATATAACTGTCAACGGCAGGCACATACGTATTTCCCGCCATTTTTGTACCGAAACGAAAAACGGGAATATCTGGGCAATCAATTGCTGGTTCCCGGCACGAAATTAGACGAAGGCGCCGACCCTTACGACGAAAAAAGTTATGCCAAGTTTTCGCAGGAGGCATACAGTCCTGATTTAATGTATCAAGAAATCCTCAAATTTGTGGAGGACAGTAAAGACGAACCTTTCTTTTTGGCTTGGACTACCACTATTTCGCACGTGCCGCTACAAGCCCCTGAGCATTGGGTAAGGCATTATGTGGAGAAATTTGGAACCGAAGAGCCATACCTCGGCAATCAAGGATATTTCCCGTGTCGTTATCCCCATGCCACCTACGCGGCAATGGTCAGTTACTGGGATGAGCAGATTGGAGGATTGATAGATAAACTGAAAGAATTGGGCGTTTACGAGAACACCGTCATCATTTTTACCAGCGACAACGGATCGGCGTATGGCGGAGGCAGCGATGCGCCGTGGTTCGACAGCGCAAAACCTTTCAAATCGGATGCAAAATGGGGGAAAGGCTCTCTGCAAGAAGGCGGTATCCGTGTGCCGTTGATTGTCAGTTGGGAAAATCATATCCGCGCCAACACCACAAGCGACCACATTTGCGCCTCGTGGGATGTGATGCCGACACTTTGCGAATTAGCCGGAACAGCCGCGCCGCAAACCGACGGCATCAGTTTTGTCCCCGAATTGTTGGGGAAAAAACAGCCGCAACACGACTGTCTGTACTGGGAATTTCCCGAAGGCGAGGGACAAAAAGCCGTTCGCTGGGGAAACTGGAAAGGATTGATCCGTAATATCAAAAAAGAGGGGGAAGACAATCTGCAACTGTTCGACTTGGACAAAGACCCGACGGAACAGCACAATATCGCATCTGAACACCCTGATATTGTAGAGAAAATCCGTAAGAA
>JAISKR010000359.1 GCA_031260845.1 Bacteroidales bacterium | reverse complement strand
TCACCCGCACGTGGTTTGCATGGGTGAATACCTTATTCGGCGAAATGATTTTGAAACTTGACAAGGAAGGAAAGTTGAATCTGTTGGGTTGAAAACTGAATTTTACATCGCAAGGCGTCTTTTTTGGGGTGGTTCGCAGAAGAAATCCACCGGCTTGATGGTGTCTATCAGTGTGTTCGGCATCGCATTGAGTTTGGCGGTGATGATGATTGCAGTGGCTGTTACCAACGGGTTTAAGAATGAAATCAGTAACAAAGCCATTGGATTTGCTGCCGATATACAGATAACCAACTTGGACAGCCAGTATTCCCTGTATAATATGTCGCCCATAACGGCGGAACAGCCATTTCTGAACGAGTTGAGGCAAAACCCTGAAATTCGGCATATTCAGCAATACTGCATCAAACCCGGTATTTTGAAAAGCGCCGGCGAAATTCAAGGAATCGTGCTGAAAGGTATCGGAAAAGACTTTGAATGGGACTTTTTTCGCGACAATTTGGTGGAAGGTGACGTCTTCCAAATATCTGATTCTGTGGCGTCTGATAAGATTGTGCTTTCCCGCCATATTGCAAATCTGTTGCAACTGAAATTAGGCGACCCCGTGGTCATCTATTTTGTGCAGGAACCGGTGCGTATGCGTCGCTTTACCGTTTCGGGAATCTACGAAACGGGCTTGATGGAATTTGATAAACTTTTTGCCATCGTTGATATGTCGCACATTCAGCGATTGAACAATTGGAAACCGACTCAAATAAGCGGATACGAGATTTTTGTGCATCATTTCGACCGCTTGGAAGCCACCACCGACGACGTTTTCAACATTGCAGGATTTCAACTGTCCGAGGATGGTTCAAGTTTAAATATCCAGCATATTCGTGAACTTTACTCGCAACTGTTCGATTGGCTAAGTTTGCAGGATACCACTGTGTTTATCGTTCTTTTACTGATGGCGCTTGTGGCAGGGTTTAATATGATTTCCGGCTTGCTCATCGTGATTCTGGAACGCACTTCTACCATTGGAATCCTCAAAGCCTTGGGCGCAGGAAACAAGTTTATTCGCAAAATATTTTTGCATGAATCCTTGTTTTTCATCGGCAAGGGATTACTTTGGGGAAATATTATTGCCTTGACACTCTGTTGGTTGCAATGGCAATTTGGCATTGTCGCCCTCGACCAGGAATCTTATTTTTTGAACAAAGTCCCGATTTACATCGGTTTGGCAGACGTCATTATCATCAATATCGGCACCACCCTTGCCATCCTGCTGATGCTGCTCGTGCCGTCGTCTATTATCAGCCGCATCAGTCCGGATACATCTATTAAATACAGATAGGTGGTGATACAATTGTGATACGGTTGTGATACAATTGTGATTCAATTGTGATTCAATTGTGATACAGTGGTGATTCAATTGTGATACATTGTAAAGACCTGACAGTGTTGAAAACCTGTCAGTGTCAATCGTAATTTTTAATTCGTAATTCGTAATTTTTAATTGACTTCCGTCCAGCCCACACTACGCCTGCAAGTATCAGCAGCGCACCGACAATGGCAACAGGCGTTATCACTTCGTTGAGGGCGATAACGCCGGCTATCAGGGCAACCAAGGGTACGATATATATGTAGTTGCTGGTGCGCACTGCCCCGATGCGGTTCACAAGAATGTTCCAAAAGAAATAACAGAGAAGCGACGCCACTACGCCAAGGTACAGAAGGTTGCCCAATACGGCAGGTCGCAGCAGGACAGACAGTTCAGTCCCCAATGGGTGGAAGAAAAACGCAGGCAGAATAGTGATTACCCCATAGATAAAGACTTTTCGCGTGATGAACAACGAGGAATACCGATTGCTCAGTTGTTTGAGAACTATGGTATATATCGCCCACGTCAGGGCAGCCATCAGGGAAAGGAAGTCGCCCAGCGGACTTATTTTCAGCACAAAATGACCGTTGAATGCCACCAATGCCACACCCAGCAAGGACATTAAAGAGCCTTGTACCACAAAGCGGTTCAATTTCTCGGAAGGCAGCATCAGGTGCGAGAGGAAGGCGGTGATGAGCGGCGCCGTGCAAACAATCAGCGCCACGTTGGCGGTTTGGGTGATATTCAATGCCGTGTTTTCGCAGACGAAATAGAGCGAGCCGCCGCAAACGCCCAACAAAACCAATAGCAATTCATCTTTCACGCTGTCGGCAAACCAGCGGCTTTTCCCGAAAAACCATATCCCCACGGCGGCTATCAGAAAGCGATAAAAGAAAATATTTTCGGGGGATAAACCGTTGAGAAGCAGAATTTTTGTGGATATGAAAGTGGTTCCCCAAACAAGGACAATCAGCAGCGCCATCAAATGATACCAACCGGTTTTCAAGGTCTGTTTTTTTTGATGATTAGCGGCGGATGACTACACGCTGTGTCCATTCCTGCCGTGTTTTGCGATGGCTGAGGCGCAGAATATAAACGCCTTGTTTCAATGAAGACAGTTCTATGTAATTGTCTGTCAAAGGTTTTTTGTAATACAACTGACCGGTGACGCCGAATATTTCCAATTCGTAGCCGTCGTCTATCGCTTGCGATAATTCTACATATATATAATGTGTGGCAGGGTTGGGATAAACTGTCAGTTCGGCGTTGATTTTTTCGGTGGGGACGGGTGCTGCGGTCGTCAGTTTTAGCGGTTTTCCGGCATACGGGCGAATCATCAGCGTTCCGTAATTGCCATCGGTGAGCCAACTGCCGGCGCTGTTGTACATTAGGTTGCCGTGGTCGTTGCTGCTCAGGTCGAAACCGACATTCAGGAAACCTGACGTCACCTGAGTCCAGCCAATCCAGTAATTTTTGGCAATATAAAGCGGGGCGCTCAACGGAAAAATCGTGTATTCGCCCGTTGTGAGGGGCGAATATTCTTCATCGGACAGGTAAATTTGTTCGCCCGGGCGCCCGTCTTCGTCTTTCCAAACGGCTATCCGGAAGACATATTTTCTTGTGATATTGTTCAGCACCGGATTGAAATAGATTGCCACAGCCCGCAAGGTGTCGGGGACGAACATTTCGTAGTGGCAGGCGATGGAAAACCCTTGCGCATTGATGCCTTCGTAGCCGTAACCGCTTTCGGGCGTTCCGTCGTCGCGGGAAAAATAATTTTTAAATTCCTGATAAAAACGGACAGTATCATTTTCCTTGCGGTCGCGCTCGTCGGTTTCCAAATACGCTTTCAACTCGAACAGAGCCGAGTCCGTTGCAGGTGTGACAAAGGGATTGAGCGCCTCTTCCTTGTAGGTGATGATTTTTCCGCCGAGTATGTTTTCCGAGCCGGCGCTTCCCACAGGTGTAGTCTGCGAATGATACATATCGGTCACTTCAAACACCCGTTTCACCAAATATCCGATATTGTCGTTGTTGCGGTAGGTGATGCCGATTTGCGGTTCCAACCGCGACGCATACACTTTCATAAACTGGTTCCAAGGGATGGAAGTGTAGCCTTTTATCAGAGAACGAAGCGGCGCAATCATGGCGACGTCCACCACAGCGGTATCGTTTTCGTGGCGGTCTTTGTCCAACCGCACATAATCCACGTGCCACAAATCCACATTTCCCTTTTTCCCTTCGTTGAAATTATCGCTTCCGAAACTGACGGTATTCACGAAACGGAACTGAAAGCCTTCGTACAGGTCGTTTTCTTCCAAAGGCACCAGCACCGATTTGAAAGGATGCGATTTTGTGCCTGCCACAGTCCAAACATTCCGCCATGTTTGGTTAGTCGCCTTGAATTGCAGAATCAGTTGGTCATTTTCTTCCGGCGCATCACCGAAGCCTTGGGGCTGGTAGTAAAAACTGAGGTAAACGCCTGTCATCCATGGTTGCAGATTGATGGGGCAGGAAGTCAGCGTATCGGCATTGAAACTGTCGCCACGGTCTTGGTAAACCTGCCCGTCAGCGTCCAAAGCATCGAAAGTGGCTACGCCGTTGGAACGGGGCTGGTCGGGAAAATGATTGTTGATATAGACATAGCGGTCTGTCCACAAGGCAGGATCCGGAAAGGACGATTTATCGTAATAGTAGAAATCGTCAATAAAAGGCAGGTCGATAGTATCCGGCTGCGAAACGCTTTTCGTCGAAATGCGCTTTTGTTCCGTTACCGGACGATGGTCGAGCGGCAGAACTACCGGCGCCTGCCCCATCAACGGCATCAAATACCCTATCAATATACCCGGAAGACACAACTTCTTCATTTCTTTTATTTTCAAATAATAACGCAAAAACGGAAAAAATATTTTATCCCCGTCATTTAGTTGTACCCGCTGCCGAGGTGCAAATCAATTTCCGAACCTCTAACGATTTTTGTACCCTTCCTGATTTCTTTTCCCTTATACGTCTGCCGCAACACATTGTCTTTGGCTATATCGGGGATATACAGCAACTTCCCGACTTTCAAACCTTGCGTTTCCAAGATGGAAGTAGCCTGTCTGAGCGTTACGCCTACTACGTCGGGCATTTTCACCATTTCCGGTTTCACGGCATTGATAACGTAATACACCGTTCTGTTCTCTTTCACCAACGAGTTGGCTTCGGGCAGTTGACTGACGACCGTGCCCGGTTTGGCTTTCGCAAGATAAATGGAATCGGAAATCTTTCCACGTAAATCGCTGTCTTCCAATAATTGAGTGGCTTCACGAATGGTCATTCCTTTCAAGTCG
>JAISKR010000210.1 GCA_031260845.1 Bacteroidales bacterium | reverse complement strand
AAGCACAATGTCAGGTTCAAATGGCTGAATCCCCGCGATGATGCAAGAATATGGATGAAAGAAGCTATTATATATAACTAAAAACTAAAAATAAATTATTATGATTGACAGAAGAACATTTATCAAGTCGTCTTCCGCACTTGTTGCAGGAATGGCGATGCCGCACATTGTTAAATCGGCGGAATTTACAAGCGCTGCTGCCGGCGACACACTCAATGTGGCGTTAATCGGTTGTAAGGGTATGGGGTGGTACGATTTGTCGGATATGTTGCTGCACAAGGATGTCAAATGCCTTGCTTTGTGCGATATAGACCGGAATATCCTCAATGCCAGAGCCGGTGAACTCGAAAAAAAGTATGGGACAAAACCGGATACTTACGGCGATTACCGGAAAGCGCTTGACCGCAAGGATATAGACCTTGTGATTATCGGCACGCCCGACCATTGGCATTGCCTGCCGATGGTGGACGCTTGCAACGCGGGAAAAGACGTCTATGTGGAAAAACCCATTGCCAACAGCATTGCCGAATGTGATGTGATGGTGGCTGCCGCAAAAAAATACAACCGGATAGTGCAGGTCGGGCAGCAGCAACGAAGCGGCAAACACTGGCATGAAATGGTAGAATACTTGCGTAGCGGTGCATTGGGTAAAATCGGACGGGTGAATGTATGGGCAAACTTCTCGTATGCGGGAATGCCTCCCGCGGTGCCCGATTCTCCTGTTCCTGAAGGCGTCGATTTTGAAACATGGTTAGGACCTTCTCCAAAATTGCCCTTCAACAGTCAACGTTTCCACGGTTCATGGCGCATGTTCTGGAACTACGGCGGCGGATTGCTTACCGACTGGGGTGTTCACTTGTTGGACATGGGACTTTGGGGCATGGACATCAAAGGTATGCCGTTGAAAGTAACGGCAAGCGGCGGAAAATTTCTCTTTCCCAACGGAGCGCATGAAACATTCGATACGCTCTCTGTTATCTATCAGTTCAAAGATTTCATTTATACATGGGAAAACAATACGGTGGAAACCGGTCCGTATGGGAGAAACTATGGTGTGTCTTTCCGCGGAACCAACGGCACTTTGGTCGCAGACAGAGACAATTGGGAAGTAATTCCGGAAGGCAACAAAGCGGAGGCTATCAAAAAATACTCCGACGGCGCCGACCACCGCGACCACCTGACCAATTTCTTAGAATGTGTGAAAACGCGCAATCCCAATACTGCCTGTACCATTGAAAATGGCGCTTTCTGTGCTACTTATGCACAATTGGGCAACATCAGTGCGCGAATGGGCGGCGAGGCTTTAATATACGACGACAAGGCAAAGAAGTTCAACATTTCCGCAGCCAATAAATACCTCAAGCCGGCATATCGTAGTCCGTGGAAATTTCCGGAGGTATAAGTTGAAATTTTATCGAAATTTTAAAACAAAAAATAATAAATTAATAAATTAGTAAAAAAATGAAAAAATTAATCTTTTTATTGGTGGCAATGTCCACATTATCACAGTTCAGCCTTACGGCACAAGACAAAACATACCCACAAACCGAACCGATGAAACCCGGTATGTCGGAATGGTGGGTGCCGCAGCCTAAAAAAGTTACGCCCGGCGTTATCAACCAACAAGCGGCCATAACCGCTCCTTCGGATGCAATAGTCCTTTTCGACGGGAAAGACCTGTCGGCATGGGAAAATACCAAGGGCGAAAAGGCAGGGTGGAGAGTTCACGATGGCATTCTCACGGTAGATAAATCAACCGGCGATATCCGGACAAAACAAAAGTTTGAAAATTTCCAACTTCATCTTGAATGGATGGTCCCGGAAGACATAACGGGCACAGGTCAGGGACGAGGTAACAGTGGCGTATATTTGCAAGGAATGTACGAGGTACAGATACTCGACACTTACAATAACGAAACCTACTCGAACGGCTCAACAGGCAGTATATATAAACAATCAGCCCCGCTTGCAAATGTTATGCGCAAACCGGGCGAATGGAATGTTTACGACATTATTTATTCGGCGCCTGTTTTTAAAGCAGACGGAACATACCGGATACCGCCTACCGTTACTGTTATTCAAAACGGTGTTGTAATTCAAAACCACACCACCATTTTGGGCACAACCGAATACGTCGGTTTTCCAAGGGTTGTAAAACATGGAGAAGGACCTATATTGTTGCAAAGCCATGGCGATAAAAGTGAGCCGCTTAGTTTCAGAAACATCTGGATAAGAGAACTTTAATAATATGAAATCAGTCAAATTAAAATTAAAATATATGCGTGTTTCATTGATAAAAAAAACAAGTTTTCTTTTGGTCGTATGCCTTGCCTGTTCATTTGTAAACGGGCAAGATATCAAAAAGATACCGGTCATCTATTCATCTGATCTTTTTAATCCACCGGATGATCCTGATGATCACTATGATCTGGCGACCCTGTTTAAAATGCAGGAATTTGATGTAAAGGCTTTTATATTCGATCTAGCATCCCCCAGTCGTAAACCTGAACAATCCGGTCGCGTGGCGCTTGAGCAAATTTCGGCCATTACCGGGCGACCCATACCGCCATACTCAATTGGTTTGCGCCATCTTTTGGTTTCCCCGAATGACCAAGCCAAAGAGCAGGCGCAGGAATTTCAGGGCGGAGTTGAACTGATTCTCAAGACACTGCGGGCATCCGATGAAAAAGTGCTCATGTTTTTAACAGGCAGTTGTCGTGACTTTGCCGCAGCATACAACCGGGAACCGGAATTATTACGAAAAAAGGTATCCGCCATATATGTCAATGCCGGAAATGGCCCGAACGGTAAACAAGATGAGTGGAACGTCAAGTTAGACCCCAATGCCTATCTTTGCCTCTTGAAAAGCGATCTGCCCATTTATTGGTGTCCCTGCGTCTCGCGGCGAGGAAATTTTGGACAGGCCATCAAAGAAGATATAGAGGAAAATAACGCCTAT
>JAISKR010000151.1 GCA_031260845.1 Bacteroidales bacterium | reverse complement strand
TGAGTACTACCTCGAAGATGAAAAGGTCTATCATTTCAAAAAATCCAACGGCGATAAGTTGACCGCAGCGCAAATGGTGGACTATTGGAAAAACTGGACAAGCAAATACCCCATCATCTCTATCGAAGACGGTATGGCTGAGGATGACTGGGACGGCTGGAAACTGATTACCGACACCATCGGCAGCAAAGTGCAGTTGGTAGGCGACGACCTGTTTGTTACCAACACTCAACGGCTTGCTGTGGGCATCGAAAAGAAGGTTGCCAATTCCATTTTGGTGAAAGTAAACCAGATTGGCTCGCTCACCGAAACCATTGACGCGGTAAACATGGCTTATCGTGCATCCTACACTGCCATCATGAGCCACCGTTCGGGCGAATCGGAAGATACCACCATCGCCGACCTCGCCGTAGCGCTGAATACAGGCTTAATCAAAACCGGTTCCGCTTCCCGTTCGGACAGGATAGCCAAGTACAATCAATTGCTTCGCATAGAGGAAGGCTTGGGCAAAGAAGCGCGATATTTGGGCAAGGAATACAAGTATGCAAGGTGATATACATTGTTATAGATTGTTATAGATTGTTATAGATTGTTATACATAGTTATACAATTGTGATTCAATGGTGATTCATTGTCCATTGTCAATTAAAAAAAAACCGCTTTTGCGGTTTTTTTTTGTAATTGACAAATACTTTAACTACGTTTGTACCGTTTTTTGAATGGATATTTTAAATCGTATATATGTTAAAGAAATCGTTTTTTTCCTTTGTTATCGTTCTGATTTTCATTGTCGGAGCCAATGCGCAAACCCGAATCGGCATCACAGCCGGATATAATTTGAGCGGTGTGCATGGTGTCACCGGTATATTTTCAGGAAATAGTAGTTTTAATCATGACTGGTCTATGGTATCAGGCTTTCAGGCTGGCATAGCGGGTGAGTTTCCCTTAAATGAGGCAGAGACATTCTATCTGCAAGCGGCGGGTACTTTTTATTCTCACGGATTTAGGGATACTTACAATCAAGGTTCCCCAAACGGCTCTACGGCGAGGAGAACGTTTAAATTTTACGGGCTTCAGGTGCCTGTGAATGTGCAGTATAAATTGAAAGTAGGGATTCCTGTCATCGTCTTTCAGGCAGGTCCTTATGTTGACTATGAAATGTTCGGACGGCAAAAATATACCCTCAACAATAAGGATAAAACCTCATCACTGAGTGACGCTCAAAAGAAACTGAAATTTGAGGAAACTTCAAATCAGAAAATCAAAAACAGATTTCAATATGGCGTTGGAGTGGGAGCGGGGGTACAGGTTTCGCGCTTTCAGGTAATGCTGGGGTATAATTATGGCTTATCCGATTTGGCATTTTACAAAAAGACCGGTATCACTTACGACCACAAACTGAAAAGCAACCAGTTTTTCGCCAATTTCACGTTCTATTTCGGCAAATACGCAAGTATATTCCCCGACATAGAATAATGTCAATCATTTGGCGAAATCCACATTGCCGCGAATACCGGCTTTTAGCAGCCCTTCCGTATTGTCCACTGCAATTTTGACCGCATAGACTAATAAGGCTTGGCGTTCGTCTTTGTTTTGGATGGGTTCAGCCTTGTTGGAAATCCAAGTTACCGTTCCTTCAAAAATCTTTTCCGTACCGTTCAGCGTAATATATACCGTTGCTTTCTGCCCTGTCTGCACTTCGTCAAGCAGTTTGGATGCTATATATGCCTGTAAAAACAGGTGTTTCATGTCGGCTATCCTGTACAAAGGCTTACCCGTTGCGACAATATCCTTGACTTCGGCATATTTTCCCGACACTACGCCTTCCACAGGATTCACAATACGGCATTTCGCCAACAGGTCGTTTACCTGTTCCATCTCTGCGGCAAGGGGATTAATCCCCTTGTTGTTGTCAACGCTGTCGCGTGCTGCCATCGCTCTTTGTGCGGCTGTCAACTGCATTTTTTTCAGGTACAACAGGGCGCTGTCCACATATCCTACCGGCTGTCCTGCCGTCAGTTGAGCGCCTTTCTTTATGTCCAACGCTGCCAACTGTCCCGACGTTTCCGCCAACACTGTCACTTCGGTGGCTTCAAAAATGCCGAAAGCGTCATGTTCCGGCTTGTTTTGCCGGCAGGACGCCGACAGTCCTATCATGCCAATGCACAAAAAAAATCTTACCTTCATGCTGTCAATTTTTGCAAAGATAAGCATTTTTGTTGAATGGATTTAGCCGTTAATCATTAATCATTGACAATTAACCATTGCAATTTATTTTTCACATTAAAAATTTTGAATTACCTTTGTGCCCTTAAAATAATAGATAAGAAAAATGGCTAATTATTATAGTGATAACCGCGATTTGAAGTTTCACCTCACGCATCCGCTGATGAAGAGGATTATCGAATTACGCGAGAACAATTATACAGAAAAAGACAAGTTTGATTATGCGCCTTTCAATTACGAAGACGCCATAGACAGTTATGACAAGACTTTGGAAGTCATCGGCGAGATTTGCGGCGACATTGTTGCCGTCAATGCCGAGTCGGTGGACGCCGAAGGTCCGCAGGTGGTTGACAATCACGTGGTGTATGCCCGCGGTACGCAGGAAAACCTCGATGCACTGTGCAAAGCCAATCTGATGGGTATCACTTTGCCCCGCAGATTCGGCGGATTGAATATGTCCATTGTGCCTTATTCCATGGCAGCCGATATTGTGTCGCGTGCCGATGCCGGATTTGTGAATATCTGGGGCTTGCAGGACTGTGCCGAAACTATCAGAGAGTTTGCCGACGAAGCGCAGAAGCAACACTATCTTCCGCGTGTGTGCAAAGGCGAAACCTGCGCCATGAGCCTTACCGAACCCGACGCCGGTTCCGATTTGCAGGCGGTACAACTGAAAGCCACCCAGAAAGAAGACGGTTCGTGGGTGCTCAACGGCGTAAAGCGTTTTATCACCAACGGCGACGGCGATATATCCCTCGTTTTAGCGCGTTCCGAAGAAGGCACCACAGACGGTCGCGGATTGTCCATGTTCATTTACGACCGCGCCCATCTGGCGGTGAAAGTACGCCGCATTGAGCATAAAATGGGTATCAAAGGCTCGCCTACCTGCGAGTTGGTGTTTAAGGATGCACCGGCTGAATTGGTGGGGTCGCGCCGCTTGGGACTCATCAAATACGTGATGGCGCTGATGAACGGCGCACGGCTGGGTATTGGCGCCCAATCGGTGGGCGTTTCGGAAGCCGCTTACCGCGAAGCCCTGGCTTATGCCAAAGAACGCAAGCAGTTCGGGAAAACCATCATCCAATTTCCTGCGGTGTATGAGATACTTGCCAATATGAAGTCCAAATTAGACGCATCGCGCAGTTTGCTGTACGAAACCTGCCGTTTTGTCGATATGTACAAGACCTTGGATCATATTTCCGCCGAACGCACTCTCACGCCGGAAGAAAAGGCGGAACAGAAATCTTATCAGAAGTTAGCCGACTTTTGGACACCTTTGCTGAAAGGTATGTCGAGCGAATACTGTAACAAACTGGCTTACGACGCCATCCAGATACACGGCGGTTCGGGCTTCATGAAAGATTATCCGGTAGAACGCATCTACCGCGACGCCCGCATCACTTCCATCTACGAAGGGACAACGCAATTGCAGGTTGTCGCTGCCATTCGCGGCGTGACAACAGGCGCTTACCTGAAACATATCCGCGAGGTTTACGAAACGGCGGAACTCAAACCTGAATTGGAAAGTTTGCGCAGCACGCTGAAAGAGATGACTGCCGAATACGAAATCGCCGTAACGCAGGTGATTGACGTGAAAGACAATGAATGGTTGGATTTTCACGCCCGCCGATTGGTGGAAATGGCTGGCAATATAGTGATGGGCTATCTGTTGCTGCTGGACGCCAACCGCGACGACCATTACACCAAGTCGGCAAACTTGTTCATCACAAGCGGACGTTCGGAAAATATCGGCAAGAAGCATTACATTGACGGCACTTCGCAGGCTGATTTGCTGTTATTCAGGAATGCGGAGTAAAAACTTCGCATTGCATCTTTTTTGCCCGTATCTGACAAAAAAATCATACTTTTGTCAAAATATTGGCTGTGCATGAAAGATTGTTTCCTTACTCTGATGTTTCTTTTTCTCTCTGTCGGCTTGCCGGCGCAGGAGGGAGGGAAGGCAACGTACAGGTTTCTCGACCTTACGCCGTCGCCGCAGGTAGCCGCCTTGGGCGGCGAAGTGATAGCAGTGCCCGACGCCAATCCTGCGCTGGCTTTCTACAATCCTGCCCTGTTGGACAGCGCTTCGAGCAATATCCTGTCGCTCAATTACGTGTATTTTTTTGCGGGAATTAACTTCGGCTATGCGGCTTATGCCCGCTCGTACCGGCAAAATAACTTCGCCGTGGGCATCCATTACGTCAACTACGGGCGTTTTACGGAAGCCGATATGCTGGGCATGATTACCGGCGAGTTTACCGCTGCCGAATATGCCTTCAACCTGACTTACTCTCGCCGCCTGCCTTGGTTGGACAGCACATTGACGGTGGGCGCCAACGTGAAGCCTTTGCTGTCTGTCTTTGAGCGCTATTCCTCGTATGGATTGCTTGCCGATGCAGGCGTTACCTACCGGCATCCCGACAAACTGTTTACTGCCGCCTTGGTGGTGCGCAACATGGGTACGCAACTGACCACCTACGCGGGGAGTGGGAGAGAGGCTGTCCCTTTTGAAGTGCAGTTGGGGCTTTCGCAGCAGTTGCAGCACGCGCCATTTCGTCTTTCGTTGGTCATTCAGCATTTGGAAAGCCGCTTGGGCGACGCCGATACGGAAGCAGACGCCAAGCACGGCATAGGCTTGTATGCCGACGAACTGATGCGGCACATGGTGTTGGGCGTGGAATGTCTGCCGTTCAAGGGTTTGGTGCTGCGGGGAGGCTACAATTATCAACGCAGGCAGGAGATGAAAGTGCCATCGCGCACAGGAATGGTGGGGTTTTCGTGGGGCGCAGGCATTCATGTATCGCGCTTTCATATTGACTATGCACGCTCGCGCTGGCATCTGGCAGGCGCTTCCAATCATTTCGCCATTAGTGTGGATTTGAATACAAGGTAGTCTGATTGCTGAATCATCTTGGGTATTTCAGAATAATCTTAATAAAATCGTGGTTCAAGATATTTTTTTCAAAATTTAATTTGCAAGTGTAAAATTTTTCATTTATTTTTGCCCTCGCGTTCAACAAATTTATTTACTTTTTATGCCTTGTTACCCTCAAAATAAAATCGCTGTAAATCCTGTTTTTTCAGGGATTGACACTGGTTTGGCACGGAATTTGTGGGGGGGGGTAAATACCTTATTTTAAGTAGTTTAACAGGCATAAGCGCCGCTTTCAACCCATTTGACAGAATGTTCAAATATAGTCGTATGACGGATATTTCCGTTATCATTCATAATTCATTAACAATTAAATTTATCAATTATGGCAAATATTTTGAATGCACAATTAGTGCCCAATGTACTGACCGCCGCACCTAATGACTATTTTGCTTCGGTGATTAACAACGGCAGTATCAATCCCGTACGAACTGACCGTGACCACCCAATTCACCACCGGAGGCAAACTGTTGAAAGAACCGCGTTCCACCACCTTAGCCATACCGGTATCCATCGCGTAGGAGGTAGGGCTTTCACCCGCATACGGGTGGGGTGCGCACCTGCATACGGGCAGGGTGTCCATCCGCGTGCAGGTGGGATGCGCACCCGCACGCAGGTCGTCTGTGAATAGACAGTCAGGTCTCGTCGTCGCAAAGACCTGACAGTGTGCTTGCACCTGACAGTGTCAAGCAACCGAAACAGTATTTTTTTTTAATTTTAATAAATAATGTAATAAATGTAAGTATGAAAAGAGTAAATCAATTAGTAGCAATGGCAATCGCAGTATGCGTGTTTGCCGCAGTGTCGTGCAAAGACGACAAGGAAGATGCCCCTACGCTAAACCTTGCGCCGTCGGGACAAACCGCCGTAACGTTCAAGGCAGACGGCACGGCAGACGGCAACGCCACCTTTACCGTCGCCACCAATCAAGCCTCTTGGAAGGCAGAATCAAACCAAGCGTGGGTAACAGTATCCAAAAACGGTAACAGTTTTACCCTGAACGCAGCGGCAAATACAGCCACCACCGCGCCCGCACCGGCCAAAGTGACCGTGTCGGCAACAGGAGCTACAAGCATCGTGATTGACGTGACGCAGGCAGCAAAGGTAACAGAAGGCGGTGCAATTACCGAAATCAAGGCAACGGTGGAAAACGGGACAAACTATAACGCAAAAATGAACGAGGTAAAAGCGTTGACAGAAGTGTACGCTGATGGGGGTTATAAATTTGATGTAATGGCATCAGGGAGTTATGCCAAT
>JAISKR010000147.1 GCA_031260845.1 Bacteroidales bacterium | reverse complement strand
GCCTACCATGTGGATCTCAACCATGACCGCACTTCGCAATTGTCGCTCGGTTTGTCTGCCGCTCTTTCGCAAACAAGCATAGACGCCCAACAGTTGCGTCCTCACGAGTATGAACCCTTGCTCGAAGACGGTTTCAACAATGCAACCTACGTTCCCGACGCCGTATTGGGCGCGGTTTATCGTTACAAATCGTCGTATGTAGGGCTAACTGCGTCTAATTTGTTCCAGCGTTCCATCAAATTCAGAAATGAGTTTGACTACGATTACGTGATGTATCGCCATTATTTTCTGATGGCGGGTTCTACGGTCGAATTTAACAATAATTTCTTGTTTTCCCCCTCGTTGCTTGCCAAAGTAACTTCCAACGGTGTGTATCAGGCTGAAATTTCTACCATGTTAGCCTATCGGGATGATGTATGGTTAGCATTTTCGTACCGTACACCAAGTATCGCTTCGGCTATGCTCGGTTTTCGTGCCGGAAAGGTGTATGTCGGCTATGCTTACGAATACAATTTCAATTCCATCCGCACCATCAGCAAGGGAAGTCAGGAATTGGTGCTGATGTATCGCATCGGCGACCCGATTAGGCGATATAGATGGGGAAACAGGTTTTAATGAAATATCCGGATTTATTACTACATTTGTTCCATCGAAATAATATAATTCATCATGATTGATTATCAATATTTGTGTCTGAAATCCTGCGAGATAGCCAAGCAAGCCGGTACATTCATACGGCAGGAATCTCTCGGTTTTTCATCCAATAAAATTGAAGTGAAGGGCGTTCATAATTTTGTGTCTTATGTGGACAAAGGCGCTGAACAAATGATTGTGGAACAGTTGCGTCTTCTGTTGCCCGAAGCGGGGTTTATCACCGAAGAAGGCACCGACAGCACGCATGGCGACCGCTTCAATTGGGTGATTGACCCGTTGGACGGTACTACCAATTTTATCCACGGATTGCCGCCTCATGCGGTCAGCATCGGATTGCTGGAAAACAACCGTCCGGTGGCGGGTGTGGTGTATGAAGTGACGCTCAACGAGTGTTTTTACGCATGGAAGGGTGGTGGCGCTTATCTGAACGGCGCGGCTATACACGTATCCGACAGAGTATTAGTGCAGGATTCGCTGATTGCTACGGGATTTCCTTATACCGATTTCGAGAAACTGCGCTCATACATGGATTGTTTTGAATGCTTGATTCGCAATTCGCATGGCGTCCGCAGATTAGGCTCTGCGGCTACCGATTTGAGTTACGTGGCTTGCGGGCGCTTCGAAGCGTTTTTTGAATACAATCTAAGCCCTTGGGATGTTGCAGGCGGCGCAATGATTATCCTCGAAGCAGGCGGCAAAATCAGCGATTTTTCCGGTGGCGATGACTATATTTTCGGAAAAGAAATAGTGGCGACCAATGCTCATATTTTCAATGAGTTTTTGGGCATCACACAACAATATCTTAAATTTTGACAAAATTTGTGAAATAAATTAAAAAACAGATGAAAAAAATCGCTTTAATCACCGGAGCGACTTCCGGTATTGGTAAAGCCATTGCAGAAACATTGGCTCAAAATGCGTACAACCTGATTCTTACAGGACGCCGTAAAGAATTGCTTGACAGCATGAAAGAAGAATTGGGCGTCAAATTCAAATGCGACGTGCTGACGCTGAACTTCGATATTCGCAACCGCGAACGCACCGAAGCCATCATAGACGGCGTCCCCGAACAGTGGAAAAAAATCAGTGTTTTGGTGAATAATGCCGGATTGGCGGCTGGTTTGCATCCCATTCACGAAGGATTGGTGGACGACTGGGAACAGATGATTGACACCAATGTGAAAGGCTTGCTCTACATCACCCGCAAAGTGGCGCCGCTGATGATTGCAGCCGGTAGCGGGCATATCATCAACATTTCTTCCATAGCAGCCAAAGAGGTGTATGAAAACGGCAGTGTTTACTGCGCCACCAAACACGCAGTGGATGCGCTCACCAAAGGAATGCGGATTGATTTGCTGAAATACAACATTAAAGTGACGTCCATCGCGCCGGGGATGGTGGATACGGAATTTTCTACCGTTCGCTTCAAAGGCGACAAAACACGCGCCGACAAGGTGTATGAAGGGCTTGTCCCGCTGTCGGCTGCGGACATAGCGGAAACGATATGGTTCGTACTGTCGCGTCCTGCCCACGTCAATATTAACGACCTGCTGATTATGCCGACAGCACAGGCTAATGCGACTGTTACACACCGCGAAAACCAATAACGACGCCATGTATTCCTACCAATATTTATCCGGCTTTACGCAAAAAGTGCTGCAAAAAATGGGGTTTTCCGGAGAAAATGCCGCCGCTTGCGCGAAAGTTTTTCTGGCTGCCGAAATGCGGGGTATTTCCACGCACGGCATTATTCGCCTGTCCGATTACTTCAAACTCTGGGAAGCGGGACGCATCAACGTGAAGCCCGATATAAAGATTGTGCACGAAAGTCCGTGTACGGCTGTGATGGACGGCGACGGCACTATCGGTATGTTGCCTGCCATCCGCGGAATGCAGACTGCCATTGCGAAAGCGCAAACGGCAGGAACAGGTTGGGTGTCGGTGCGCAACTCTTCCAATTTCGGCATTTCAGGCTATTACGCCATGATGGCGCTTGAACATGACATGATAGGCTTTGCCTGCACCAATGCCAGCCCATTGGTGGCGCCCACCTTTGCAGCCGTCCCGATGTTGGGCACCAACCCGATGGCAATAGCTGTTCCGGCAGGAAAACAGCCGCCTTTTGTCGCCGATTTCGCTACCACGCCCATCACAAGGGGCAAATTCACCATTGCTGCCAAAAAAGGGGAGAAGATAGGCTTCGGATACGCTCAGGACGCAGAAGGCAATCCAACCGACGACCCTACTTCCATTGAATACGGCGGTTCCATGCTGCCTCTCGGCGGCGACCGCGCACACGGCAGCCACAAGGGCTACTGCCTTGCAGCCGTAGTGGACATTCTTTCGGCTGGGCTTTCCGGCGCCAACTTCGGTCCGTTCGTGCCGCCCATGATGTCCTATCTGCCGCTGTTGGAGCAAAAATCAGGCGAAGGCTGGGGACATTTTTTCGGCGCCATGCGGGTGGACGCCTTCACGTCCGTCGATGAATTTAAAGCGCGGATGGACAAATGGATTGAGGTGATGCGCCATGCCATTCCGGCAAAAGGTCAGGAAAAAGTGCTTATCCCGGGCGACCCCGAGCGCGAAAACGAAGAACGAATGGCAAAAGAAGGCATCACACTATTGCCGCAGGTGATAGCAGACATGAAAATAATTGCAGAAAAGTTGGAGATAGATTGGCGAGGGGAAAAGTTATAGGTTGTTATAAATAGTTATACGGTTGTTATACAATGGTGATACGATTGTACCTTACGGTATATTTCGACCGGCATAGTATAGTACAGCACAGTTGGAAACCAGCGGTAATCCTACGTTCTGCGAAAAAACCTATTGACGTTT
>JAISKR010000087.1 GCA_031260845.1 Bacteroidales bacterium | reverse complement strand
AAAAGTAAATCCGAGCGAATAATCGGGTTGAACTTTAATCACACGGCGAATATCGGCAAAAATATCTGCCGAAGAAAAACGACCGGGCAGCGAAAAATGCTCTTTCTCTAAATGGTCGAGACTGTCCATCACAAAGGGATCTATCTCAAAGAAGAATTGATCATTATTATATGCACCTTTTTCAATGGACGATGAACCGTAAGTTACCTTAGAAACACTGTCGCTGTGCAGAATCGGGTATCCGTGCAGACCGTAGCGCCCCGATTTGTTGTCGGGACGGTCTATCAGCAAATTGCCCGACACGTGTTGTATCACATTATTGATTCTTCGCATCTTACTCCGCCCGAATGCGTCTTTTTCAGGCGTAGGCACAAACACAATCACCGAGTCCACGCGATGCAACTTGATTTTAAAGGTGTCGTAATCAAAATGCAATGAGTCGCCGTAGAAAATCATTTGTCCGGCGTCAATGCGACCTGCGATTTCCATCCCCCTGTTCTTTGTCAGGATCACCTTTTGTTCCTTGGGCGTGATGACCACCTTTTGCGAATCGCTCACCACAATGTTCTCCACCCCGTTCACATTAATATTGTATGTACCCGTATTCATGGTGGCATTCTTCACGGGTGCATTCACCAACGAACGAAGATTAATCACATCAAAATCCTCTTTTTTGCCGGCAGCGCTTAAAGTGGTAAATAACAAAGGTTGTATTTTGATATAATCGTTGTCGCTGTCGTACATCACAAAACCCTGTTTGGCGAGATTGATAATCTGGTTGCGTGTGTCGGCGGTCATTCGTTTGATGAAACTTGCATACACATCCACAGGAAACTCCTCCAATCCGAAGGCTTGCGAGCATTTTCCGAGCAACACCAAGGGATGCACCTGATCAAAGTATTGCATCCTTTCATATTCGTCGCGGTTGAAATAATCCTGCGAGCGAAACTGTGCCCTGCCAAGGGTTGAACCGCGTGTGAACGAAAAGTTAATATCCGGCTCGTCCAATTTCCATATCAATTGCTCGAAATTCATGTCTGTTTTGTGATAACTGTCGATATAAGGCGCTTGTGAGGAAGCCGCATCGGAACGGTTGAAACTCACTTCGCGCATGGGCGCCAGATAACTGAACGACAGATTGGAATGAACGATGGAATCGTCGCCGAAATAAAAAACCGGTGAGGAAGTGTAGGCATTCATGCGGTCGCTGCGAAAGATGAAACTCTTGGAATAGACACGCAATCGCAGGCTGTCGTTCTTTTGTATCTTCACCACCGCTTTCGTACTGTCGCTGCCCGAACCGATGGTACGTGCGCCCTGTATGGTGATACCGCCTTCAAACGACACATCGGGAAAAATATTGTCGAAGACGTATTTTGTGTTGTAGGTATGAAACTCAGGATATACCGCCGTTTCGGGTCCCTGATTGTGGCGCACCTTGTCGATGAGTTTTCCCTGCGCCATTTGTGGGAAATAGGTTTTGTGAAAGAAGGTAACGCTGTCGGCTGTGTATTGCGACTGCTTCATGTCGATTCGGTAATCCCGCAAGGTGGCATACACGTCTGACAGGGCAAAACCGGCGCGTTCCCACGTCACTGTGCCTCCGGCGCCTTTCCATTGCTGGGTGATGCAGTTGTACCTGCCTGTGGTGCCGTTTATCACGATGCTGTCACCCTTTGCGAAACAGCATAAGTCGATCGTACCGCTCACCAATGTGAGTTCGTCGTTGACCAATTCGTACCGAATGTCGTCGTTGAAAGTGCGCCATTCGTCACCCGGCGAATTGAACACTACATTGCGAAGAAGAAACAACTCCGTAGCATTCATCAGATTTTGCAGACCGGTGGGGGTGGATTTTTTGTCCTGAGCAATTTTGTTCATGGCGTTCATCCATACCTCGAAACCTTTGGCACTGTTTTGAGGCTCCTTGAAAGCAAGCAGGCATCGCCACAAGGCGTAATAATGTATGTTGCGGGATTTCTTGGACAGTAATTGATTGGAAAAGTGCAAAATCTGCTGCCGTTCGCCGTCGGTGAAAGTGCCGCTTGTCCATGCTGTGCCAAACAGGGCGGTCAACGCTTTGTCCTGTTCGGTGGTTTTGACGTTGGCAAACAGCGCCTCCACTGTGGTGAGATATTTGTCCAAATCTTCATCAAACTGTTTGGGCGTTTGTGCACAGACGGCAGCCGCTATCCATCCTAAAAAGCAAACGAGAAAAAATTTTCTGTTCATATTTTCATTGTTACCGTTTATGTAAGCCACATTCTTTATGGTCGGGCGATTCCCACCACCACCGTCCGGCACGAATGTCCTCGCCGGCAGCCACCGCCCGTGTGCAGGGCTGACAGCCGATGCTGGGATAATTGCGGTCGTGCAGCGCATTGTAGGGCACGTTGTGCAGCCGAATGTACTGCCATACCTGCTCTTCTGTCCAGTTAATCAGTGGATTGAGTTTCAGCAGAGCGTTGCCTGCGTCCCATTCTATCATCTGCATATCGTGGCGTGTGACGGATTGTTCGCGCCGAAGTCCGCAAATCCATGCGTCCAATCCTGCGAAAGCGCGTTTCAGAGGTTCGAGTTTGCGAACGTGACAGCATTGCTTGCGCTTCTCAACGCTCTCGTAGAAAAGGTTGACGCCCTCGGTATTGACCATTTCCTGCACTTTCGCGTAGTCGGGGAAGAATACTTCCATGCGACCGTATTGCCGGTTGGTTTTGTCTATCAAACTGTAAGTTTCGGGAAAGAGCCGTCCGGTATCCAGCGTAAAAACGCGCACCTGTGGGGCTATCTGCCGCACCATACGGGTTAATGTCTGGTCTTCGATGCTCAGACTGGAAGATAGCGCTATCCTGTCGCCCAACAACTCGACAAAGTACCGCAGCATATCTTCCGGCGACGATTGTGCAAACCGCTCATTCAGCCCTTTTATATCATATTTGTCCATCTTTTTCCTTTCAAAAACAGGACACAAATGTATTGGTTTTTATTCAATTTGCCAACTATTATTTTGTCAACCTACGAAACTTTCGTAGATCTACGAAAGTTTCGTAGGTGTAATCATTTCAAAATCTTATTGCTGAGAGATTATTAAAGAATAACAAATCCAATGTAATTTCTGATTTCGCCGAAATCTTAAACCGCTGAATGTTAATATTATAAAAAAAATAAACCAACAAATTTTGATTTTTTTCGGTTGATAATTTTTTTGTTGAATATTCTTTTTAGTTTTGCAACTCTTAATTGTATGATAATCGGATGACCAAAACGCTTCATATTTTCACTATGTTTTTCGCTAAACCTGCGAAATGAGGCTGTTTTGTGCTACCCCCATACGTTAAACAAAAACGGAATTACTCACTTTGTTCTTGATTGGCACAGTCTAAAAATATAGTGTATGTGATTTTTTTTGTTAAACAAATAGGAAAGACACAAAACTTTTGAAACTCCACAATTATAGTTATGGCGATATTGAAGATTTCATTGAGAGATACAGAGATATTAACGAACCCGAATCTGACGAGAGGATGCTTCATAAATATTTAGCAAAATCCGTTGATGAAAAAACACTGAAATCTATTCTTGAGGATTTGGTCCTAGAATATTTTGGAAAAGATTCTGTGTGGTATGTAAATTAGCAATATATTCAACAGTATTTTCGGAGGTTGTCGGTCAAGAACAAAGTGAGTAATTCCGTATTTTTTTAAGAAAGTACCGAAAAAAACCTGAAAAGTCCTGTTCAAGTTAAATCTTGTGCAGTATCTTTGCCAAAATCATAATTTAAAACAAAATTCCATGAAAGGTAACGAAAGAAAAAAAGAAAAGAAAAAGGAAAAAATGGCGTCAGACAGTCCGAAACACATATCCGATTATCAAAAGGGTAAAACGAGTAAACAAGACACGATTTTAAGTTTAAAACCCAAATCGGCATGATAACAGTTCAGAGAGAAGGCATTTTATTAGAAAAAACCGATTTAGCATTTGAGAACGATGGCGTCATGAATCCGGCTGTCATTGCCGAAGGACGGGACGTACACCTCTTTTATCGTGCCGTGCGGGAGGGCAACCATTCAACCATTGGCTATTGCCGCTTAGACGGTCCTTTGCAGGTGGTGCAGCGGGATGAAAGCCCGTTGCTGTTTCCTGAGTTCGATTACGAGAGTCAAGGTGTTGAAGACCCCCGAATTGTGAGGATAGACGGCATCTACTATATGACCTACACCGTGTATGACGGCATAAGCGCGGTAGGAGCATTGGCATTGTCGGATGATTTAAGGCATTTCGACAAACAGGGCATCATCACATCGCAGTTTACCTACTCGCAATTTGAAGAATTGGTGCTTACCAAGGGGCAGTTGGATGATAAATATTTTAGAAGTTATAACAACCGCGAATCGCTGACTATTGCCGGTCCGAAAATGTATCTTACGGATAAGGATTTGGTGTTTTTCCCTCGCAGGATAGGCGGCAAACTGTGCTTTTTCCACCGCATCAAACCGGATATTCAGTTGGTTTGCGTGGAAAAGTTGGAAGATTTGACGTATGATTTCTGGATTAATTATTTCTTGGATTTCACAGACCATATCGTTTTCTCGGCACGCTACGACCACGAATCAAGTTATATCGGCGCAGGCTGTCCGCCCATCGAATTGCCCGAAGGCTGGCTGATGATTTACCATAGTGTGCGCGACACGCCGAATGGCTACGTATATACGGCAAGCGCCGCTTTGTTAGACCTCGCAAATCCGGCTGTCGAAATTGCGCGACTGCCTTATCCGCTGTTCAGCCCCGAAACAGATTACGAACTGAATGGCGTGGTCAATAGCGTCTGTTTTCCTACCGGCGCCGCCATTTTTGACGGTATTCTCTACATTTATTACGGTGCGGCTGACAAATACATTGCCTGCGCATCAGTCCCGTTAAAGGATTTGGTGGAAGAATTAATGAATTATCAAATTACGAATTAATATATCTCAATATGAAAGAAATACTTTGTCTAACAACTTACCCGCCGCGCGAGTGTGGCATTGCCACGTTTTCAACTGATTTGATACACGCCATTTATCAAAAATTCGGCAAATCGTATTCAATAAAAGTTTGCGCATTGGAATCGAAAGAGGAAAAACATCTTTATTCAAATGCTGTGAAATACAAATTAGACACGTCGGAAGCATCGGACTACGCACGTATGTCCGCAGAAATCAATGCGGACGCCGATATATCCCTTGTGCTGATACAACATGAATTTGGACTTTTTGAAGGACAGGAAAAAGCGCTTTTGCAATTGGTAAAAAGCCTCGCAAAACCTGTGATTATCGTCTTTCACACCGTTTTGGCACACCCGAAGGAACCATTCAAACAATACCTGCAAGAATTAATTGCTGCCTGCTCTGCAATTGTTGTGATGACGCACACTTCCGCACAAATTTTGCTGAATGACTATGAAACGTCGCCCGACAAGATAAACATCATCCCGCACGGAACGCATTTGGTGTCGCATCTCGACAAAAAGAAGTTGAAAGAGAAGTATAACGTGTCCGGTCGTTGTGTTCTCACGACGTTCGGGTTGCTGAGTTCCGGCAAAAGCATAGAAACCACCTTGAACGCTTTGCCTGCAATTATCAAAGAAAACCCAAGCGTACTTTTTCTAATACTTGGAAAGACGCACCCCACCGTGCAGAAATTGGAAGGCGAAAAATACCGCGAAATGCTGAAAGCAAAAATCGAAGAACTCGGAATAACAGACTCTGTGCGCTTTGTCAATCTTTATTTAGACCTTCCCATATTGTTAGAATATTTGCAATTGACGGACATTTATTTGTTCACTTCGTCCGACCCCAATCAGGCAGTGAGCGGAACGTTTGTGTATGCGATGAGTTGCGGTTGTCCTATTGTGGCAACGCCTATTCCGCACGCTTTGGAACTGCTGAAAAACAATTCCGGCAGTATTTTTGACTTTAAAAATTCCGTACAACTGTCCAATGCCGCCAACCGCTTGCTGGGCAATGAAAAAATGAGGTCGCGAATGAGAATAGCCGGATTGCAAAAAATAGCATCCACCGCATGGGAAAACGCTGCCATTTCATTCGCGTTGCTGTTTGGTGAAAAAACAGCAGCAAGGGGTTTAAACCCCTTGCTGCTTTACTCGTTGCCGCCGGTCAACACGACGCATATCAAGCGAATGAGCCGCAATTTCGCCATGGTTCAGTTTGCCAAGGGCAATCGCCCCGACATCCGCACAGGATACACATTAGACGACAATGCACGCGCACTGATGGCGCTGTGCAGTGTGGATATGGTAACAAGGGGTTTAAACCCCTTGTTAAATCCTTTGTTAAACCCCTTGCTAAATCCAACAAATACATCACACTCGGAATATATCAAGAAATATTTGAATTTTATCCGCTATTGCCAGCAACCGGACGGCTCTTTTCTGAATTACGTCAATAAAGAGTTGCAATTTACCTCGCAAAATCGGGAAACCGGCTTGGAAGACAGCAACGGACGGGCAATCATGGCGTTGGGCTATTTCATTTCCTTGGCAGGAAAATTCCCCGACATTTGGACGTCGGATGCCATTGAGGTTTTCCGAAAAGCAATTGCCACCATCGACAAAATGCACTCGCCGCGAAGCATAGCATTTGTTTTGAAAGGCTTGTGCTATTATTATCGCGCCTATCCCTTGTCGGAAATTTCCTCAAAAATTAAATTTCTGGCAGACCGGTTAGTCCACTTTTACACATTAAATAAGGTATCAGACTGGTCGTGGTACGAAACCTATCTGACGTATGACAACAGCATTTTGCCCGAAAGTTTGTTATACGCCCATATAGCCACCGGAAACGCAGAATACAAGGCAATAGCCGAAGAATCATTCAACTTTTTGTTGGAAAAAACATTTACCGACGGTCAAATCAAGGTAATATCCAATCAGGGATGGTTGCAAAAAGAGCGAGACGGACATCAATTCGGCGAACAACCGGTTGACGTAGCCGGTACGGTCGTCGCACTGAATACTTTTTACAATGTATTTAAAAATGAGGACTATCTTGCCAAACAGCGCATCGCCTTCAATTGGTTTCTGGGCAACAACCACCTGCATCAAATCATCTACAACCCCGCCACCGGAGGCTGCTACGACGGTTTGGAAGAAAACAACATCAACCTGAATCAGGGCGCGGAATCAACCGTGAGTTATCTGATGGCGAGGCTGACGATGAATGACGACCGGCACGATAGATGATAGAAATCTAAGGCTGCATTTCTTTTTATGCGGGAGTTTTTTATCTATACATTTGCAATCTCAAAATTTTAATGTACTTTTGCTGCGTTAAATTTTAGTTGATGAATATACTTTCATTCTTCGTAGTGGTGCCTTTGGTCATGTTGTTATCGTTGTTCGCTGTGCGCAACACCAAAGGCATACGCACTATCATGGTGGCAGGAGCCACCATATTACTGGCGTTGTCCGCCATCTTAGCGGTTCTGTTCCTGCAAGAACGCGCCATATCGACGGACGCCATGCTGTTTGTAAAAGACACCGTTTGGTATGCCTCGCTGAATATCCACTACACGGTAGGCGTGGACGGCATTTCGGTAATGATGCTTGCCTTGTCGTCAATCATTGTGTTCACAGGGGTTTTCTCGTCGTGGAATATGTCCCGTGAGTATTTTATGTGGTTTTGCCTGCTGTCCTGCGGCGTATTCGGCTTTTTCATATCCCTCGACCTGTTCACCATGTTCCTCTTTTACGAGGTGGCGCTGATACCAATGTATCTGCTGATTGGCGTGTGGGGCACCGGACGCAAGGAATATGCAGCCATGAAACTCACCCTTATGCTGATGGCGGGTTCTGCGTTCCTGTTGGTCGGCATACTCGGCATTTACTTCACTTCCGGACATTCCACCATGAACATGATAGAATTGGCAGGCAAAACCATTCCTATGGCGCATCAATACTGGATTTTTCCGGCAACTTTTGTCGGATTCGGCGTTTTGGGTGCGTTGTTCCCGTTCCACACATGGTCGCCGGATGGTCATGCCTCGGCGCCGACAGCCGTGTCGATGCTTCATGCAGGCGTACTGATGAAATTGGGCGGTTACGGTTGTTTCCGCGTGGCTATCCAACTGATGCCCGAAGCCGCACACGAACTTTCGTGGATATTCCTTATCCTCACTGGTATAAGTGTCGTATATGGCGCATTCAGCGCGGTGGTGCAAACCGACCTCAAATACATCAACGCATATTCCTCGGTAAGCCACTGCGGGTTGGTGCTGTTTGCCATCCTGATGCTCAACCAGACTGCCATGACCGGCGCTGTGCTGCAAATGCTCTCGCACGGACTGATGACAGCGCTTTTCTTCGCACTCATCGGCTTGATTTACGGACGCACCCACACTCGCGACATCCGCGAAATGGGCGGATTGATGAAAATCATGCCATTTGCAGCGGTATGTTACGTAATTGCAGGTTTGGCGTCGCTGGGATTGCCGGGTTTAAGCGGGTTTATAGCCGAAATGACCATCTTTGTCGGCTCTTTCCAACACGCTGACGTATTTCATCGGGTGTTGACCATTGTCGCCACCTGTTCCATCGTCATCACAGCGGTGTATATCCTGCGCACAGTGGGTAAAATCCTGTACGGACCGGTGCAGAACGAGCACCATTTGTCGCTGACAGACGCTACGTGGTACGAAAGAATTTCAGCCGTCGGGCTTATCGTATGTATCGCCGCATTGGGAATGTTGCCATCCGGTGTAGCCAATCTCATCCACCAAAGCCTGACGCCGATTATCGAAAAATTAGCCATATTATAATTGTAATCATGAAAAAACACAGGTACTTTTTACAAATAATGATGCTGGCAGGCTTTGTAGCATTGGTTTCCTGCAAGGAAACCAAAACGGCTGACGATTGCATCTATAAATTGGCTAACGCGCCAAACGACGACACTTTCTATATATCCTACGAATTGGACGGGGTGCCGCACATCTATTACCAGTTGGGACACGCAGGACACGCAGGAATGACAGGTTCCACACCCATCACCATCAATGGCGAGGGATATACCATCACCAATTGCAGAAGTTCGTATGAATTTGACGACCTTATTGCGGAAGGAACGGAAATTACGTACAAACCGTCGGCGGTGTACCTTATTTTTCAGAACATACAGTCTATCAAAAAAGGTAGCGAAATCAAGCCTTGGCATGAACTCAATCTGTGGAATTATGCTTTCACGTATGCCGCGCCGGGCGAAATGTATGTCAAAGACACGGCTTATATGACAGGGGTGGCTTTAAATCTTGTTACCACGGATTCCACCTCTTATTCCACCCAAAATATCTTGACATTTTTCAAATTTGATTATCCGACTGTTTTTAGCGACGTGCTCAATCCTGATGATAATTTTCTGAATATCACCAATATCGTACCTCTCGAAGATGATTGTATCGGCAATTATATCATAGAAGGGACTTTTGCCACTACGGTTTCCACTTATGTGAATCCCGACGCAAAACCGATTGAATCCGAAGACGGAACGGTGACACTGCCTAAACCTACTTACATGAAAGTGACCAACGGCAGTTTCAAATTTTTAACACAATAGCCTTATAAACAATACCATATACAACAAAATACTTGTTTAAATAAGGTTATTTATGTCAGAAATATAAAAATAAAATTTTCGTGTCCGAAAAAGCATTAATTTTGCGCGTTTTTTGGAATAATAATTAAGATGAAATTCAGTATAGAAGTAGCAAACGAAAAACACGCTCAATATGCGGAAGCCATTTGCAAAGAAATGGAGGAATCCGCCAAAGTGCGGGGTACAGGCATAGCCAAGCGCTCGCCGGAATACGTTGAAAAAAAGATGCGCGAAGGGAAATCGGTTATTGCATTAGACGAACAAGGGCAATTTGCCGGTTTTTCATACATTGAATCGTGGAGTCACGAACATTTTGTAGCCAATTCCGGCTTGATTGTCAATCCGGTTTACCGAAAAAGCGGTTTGGCACGGCAGATAAAGAAGAAAATCTTTGAACTTTCGCTCAAAAAATATCCCAAGGCAAAGATTTTCAGCATCACTACCAGTCTGGCTGTGCTGAAACTGAATACCGAACTGGGTTATAAGCCCGTCACTTTTTCGGAACTGACCGATGACGACGCTTTCTGGAAAGGTTGCGAAGCCTGCGTCAATTACGACATCCTGCAACGCAACAATCGCAGAATGTGTCTGTGTACTGGTTTGTTGTATGACCCCGCCAAGGCGAAAAAAAGTTTCAGTTTCATCAAAAATATTTCCCTGCTGGAACGTTTTCGCAAACAAACGACCACACATTGATGATTTGTAATGGAAAATTTCGTAATTCGTAATTCGTAATTCGTAATTGTATGATAAGGGTTGGTATTATTGGAGGAGCAGGATATACGGCAGGCGAGTTGTTGCGTATCTTGTTGCGGCATCCGGCTGTGGAAATCGTTTTTGTACACAGCAACAGTCATGCCGGAAAGCCGTTATATACCGCACACAGCGATTTATACGGCGATACGGATATGCTCTTTACCGAGGCTCTGTCCGAAGTGAACGTAGTGTTCCTGTGCACCGGACACGGCAAATCGCTTGAATTTCTCAACGAGCAGCCGCTTTTGGGGAGTCCGCACATCATCGACCTGAGTCAGGATTTTCGGCTTGAACCGGATTTCCGCACAAAAGACGGGCAACAGTTGACTTTCGTATATGGTTTGCCCGAATGGAACCGCGACCGGATACGGACAGCGCAACATATTGCCAATCCGGGCTGTTTTGCCACCGCTTTTCAACTGGCTTTACTGCCGCTTGCCCAAGCAGGTTTGCTCAACGGCGAAGTGCACGTGAACGGCGTCACCGGTTCTACCGGCGCGGGACAATCGCTGAGCGCCACATCCCATTTCAGTTGGCGGAACAACAACATATCCATCTACAAGCCTTTCACGCACCAACACTTGAAGGAAGTGCGCAAAACATTGGAAACCGTTGCCGGACACGCCATTGCAGAACTGAATTTTCTGCCTGTGCGAGGCGACTTCACTCGCGGCATCTTCTTGTCGGCTTACACGCAAACAGACAAGACGCAGGAAGAATTGACCGATTTATACCGGAATTTTTATGTCGATGCAGCATTCACCTTTGTCAGAAATGAGGAAATATGCCTCAAAGAAGTGGTCAACACCAATAAATGCCTGATTCACGTTGAAAAAATAGGCAACAAAGCATTGATTACCTCGGTATTGGACAATTTGCTGAAAGGGGCATCGGGACAAGCCGTGCAAAACATGAATTTGCTGTGCGGCATAGATGAAAAAACCGGATTGGGTTTGAAAGCAATGGCGTTTTAAACGTCGTTTTATATGATTATCCGCAATGTTGCCAAACGGTTGTGATACAATTGTTATAGGTTGTTATAAATGGTTATACAGTTGTGATTCAGTTGTGATACAATAGTGATTCAATAGTGATTCAATA
>JAISKR010000010.1 GCA_031260845.1 Bacteroidales bacterium | reverse complement strand
CTATTGAGGCGGGAATGAAGTATATTATTCCTTTTTGCAAGCATCATTCGGGTTTCTGCCTCTGGCCCTCGTCTTACACCTTTCGTGATGCAGGCGATATGGTCGGTAAAGACCTCATCAAACCTGTGGTGGACAACTGCCGTGCCAAAGGATTGAAATTCGGCTTCTATTTCAGCACTCAGGAGTGGGAATATCCCATCATCGACCACGACGGGACACTGATATATAGAGAATTTGGCGATAAATACAAACCCTACGAGCCTAAATTAGAAACGTGGGCGACCGGTAAGGTTGCTGTGCGCGACTATGTGCGCGATTACAGCATTCCGCAAGCAGTAGAGTTTATCGACCGTTATGACCCCGACGTCTTGTGGTATGACGGCGAATGGGATGCTTCGGTGGACGTTCAGGGAAGTTATGATATTTCGGCATATTTCTACAATCACGCAGAAGGGAAAAAGGAAGTGGCGATAAACGACCGTTACGGAGTTGTAAACAACAAATGGTTGCGTGGATACAGGGGCGATGTATATACCAGTGAATATGGTGGATTTATGCCCGAAGAAAGAAAAAACGGACAATATGTGTGGGAAGAAAATCGCGGCATCAGCCAGTCGTTTGGTTTCAACTGGCAAGATACAGAAGAGAATGTGATTACTTCCAAGCAATTCATTGATATGTTTGTGGATGTAGTCGCTCGTGGCGGTAATTTGTTGCTAATCGTCAATTTAGACGGACAAGGCGCATTGCCTGAAGTGCAGGAAAAACGATTGAAAGATATCGGCAAGTGGCTCAAAGTGAACGGAGAAGGTATTTATTCAACAAGGGCTTATTCGGTAAGTAAAGAGAATAATGTGCATTTTACCCGCAGCAAAGACAACAAAACGGTTTTCGCCATCGCATTGGAATGGCCCGGAAAACAATTGACATTGAAATCGGTCGAACCGGCAAAAGGATCCAAAATTTATATGCTTGGCTACAAAAAACCCCTCGAATGGAGTTATAAAAATGGCGCCACCACCATCACCCTGCCTTCCGATTTGCAGAAAGCGAAAAACCGTCCATGTGAGTATGCTTATACCTTCAAAATTCAAAAATAAACGAAAGTATGACAGATTGTCCTTAAATGGACACCAATAAACACTCATTCATTATTTTACATTACTGTCGATTCATTTTTTCGTCCCAAGAGAATATTTTCAGCAAAAAAATAATTACTTTTGTCGCATGAAAAGTTTATTATCGGTATTATTTATCTTTTTCACACTGACACTTCAAGCGGAAGACGTGAAAGTTACCGTCAACTGCCCGCGAGTGGTAAAGGTGGGTGAGCCGTTTCAGTTGGACGTGGAAATAAATGCGAAGGGTTCGCAGCCTGCTTTCCCTGAAATGACTGCTTTCAAAGTGCTGCGGAGCATGGGTACGCAGCAGAAGATGGAAACGTCCATGTCGGGCGGAAAATTTGTTTCGTCCGTCATTGTTGTCTATTCGTATGCCGTGCAGGCTATGCAGGAGGGAACGCAGGATTTTCCCGCTGTGGAGGTGACTGTGGACAAAAAGAAGTACCAATCCGCCCCTGTGCCTGTGCAAGTGGTGGCAGGCAATGCTTCCGCGCAGGCGGCACAGCAGCAGCAACAAGGCGGCGCAACGGCACAAGCGGATAACTCGCAGGTGCAAACAGACAATCGCGAGGTGTTTGTCAGCGTTATCCCCAGCCGAAGCAAGATATATCAAGGCGAATATATCACCACCACCTTGAAACTCTTCTCGAAAGTGGATATTTCGAGCATCAACGACGTGAAATTCCCCTCTTTCGACGGTTTTTTCAAACAGGAATTAGATACGCCCCCGTTGAGAAGCCTTGAACGCGAAACGGTGAATGGGGAGGTTTACGGAACAGGCGTGTTAAAACAAATCATTTTGTTTCCGCAAAAAAGCGGCGCCCTGACCATCAGTCCGTGTACAATGGAAATCGGCATAACGCAGCGCGTACAAAGCCGTTCACGCAATATTTTTGACGACATCTTCGGTGGCACACAGGTACAGACCGTTCCCCGCGAAGTAAAAAGTTATCCGGTGAATATCACTGTTTTACCGCTTCCGGAAGGCAAACCGGCATCTTTCAGCAATGCGGTAGGGCAACTGAAATTGGACGCCTCTGTCGATAAAACCGAGGTGAAGGCAAACGACCCTATCACCCTGAAAGTGGTGATTTCAGGCACAGGCAACGTGAAGTTTGCGGACGCCCCGAAAGTCAATTTTCCGCCCGATTTTGAAGTGTTCGATCCCAAAGTCAACACCCATCTAAATTCTACTGCAACGTCGGGAAGCAAAACCTTTGAATACGTGATTGTTCCCCGCCACGGAGGAACCTACAAACTGCCAGCCATCGAATTTAGTTTCTTCGACCCGCAAACAAAGCAATACAAAAGCCTGCATTCCGAAGAATACACCATAACGGTGGAGAAAGGAGAAGAACAGTCCGGTACAAACGTTATCAGCGGGATAACGCGCGAAGACGTCAAATTTCTCGGTAAGGACGTGCGTTATATCAAACAAAGCCATGATTCACTGCACAAAAAGGGCGATCACTTCTTTGGAACGTGGAAATTCCTGTTGTGGTTTGTCATTCCGCTGGCGGGTTTTGCTACCATCGTGTATTTCCGCCGCAAATATATCCGCAAATATTCCGATTTGGCATTCGTGAAAAACAAACACGCCAACCGTTACGCTTCCAAAAGACTGAAAAAAGCCGCTACTTTCATGAACAGCGGACAGCAAACCCTCATGTATGAAGAACTTTCGAGAGCATTATGGGGTTATCTCGGCGATAAACTGAATATTCCGGTGGCTGACTTGTCGAAAGACACGGGAAAACAAATGATGCAACAGAACAAGGTTCCTGAATCGCTGACAGATGAATTTATCGGTGTGATTGATGATTGCGAATTTGCCCGCTACGCCCCATCGTCAGGCAACGCAGATATGAAAACGCTTTACAATCGTGCCGTTGACGTTATTGATAAAATGCAAAAGACAATATGAGGACATTATTCATTACATTATTGATGACAGTTTCGACAGCGCTTCACGCTTCGGAAATGGACAGTACGCTGAATCGTGCAGCACTGTTGTATCAGCAAAATGAGTTTACGGAAGCCACCCGGCTATATCAAACACTGGTGGATTCCGGCTGGACTTCGGCAACCCTGTATTACAATATGGGCAACGCCTGTTTCAAAAATCACGACGTCAAATCAGCCATCCTGTACTACGAACGTGCCAAACGGCTGGCGCCCAACGATGAAGACCTCGACTGGAACCTGCAACTGACGCGCTCGCTCATCTTCGACAAGGTGGAAGCGGTGCCTGAACTTTTCTTCATCACTTGGGGAAAAAACCTGCGCGACCTCTTTTCGGTTCGTGCGTGGTCGTGGCTGAGCATCTCGTTTTTCATCGCTTCTCTGCTGATGGCGCTTGGTTTCCTGTTTTTGCGAAAACTAAACCTTAAACGGATTGCTTTTTCCGTGGGCGTCGTCACCTTTCTGCTTTGTATCGGCTCATTCACCTTCGGATTTCTGCAAAAAGCCAATGTGGAGCGCATTGACGAGGCGATAGTGTTTGTACCTTCCGTCACGCTGAAAAGTTCGCCTGACGATAGCGGCAACAACCTGTTTATCCTGCACGAAGGCGTCAAGGTGTATATCACAGACCGCGTAGGCGACTGGTGCGAGGTGCGCATTGCCGACGGGAACAAAGGCTGGATGCGGGCGAAGGATTTGGAAGTAATCTAAATATCAATGAATATTTATCAACTCAGGTTGAGATGGAACTTTTTGCTGTTGGCAGGCGCGGTTGCCATTGCTATCGGTTCGCTGTTATATACACACAGCCTCATTCAGGAGTTGTCGGAGGAAGAACACCGGAAAATGGCGCTGTGGGTGGACGCATACCGGAATTTAGTGGACGCCGGCAACGACGACGCCAATCTCGATTTCTATATGCGGGTGATTGAGAACAACACAACCATTCCGGTCATTTGGACAGACGAAAACATGAATATTATTGACACTCGCAACTTGGACACGCTGAAAGTAAGGAAGGCGGGCTATCTGAATGCGCGATTGAAGGCTATGCAGGACAAGTATCCGCCCATTGTCATCCGCTTTGATGGGCAGGTGCAGTATATCCACTTCGACGATTCGTTGATTCTCTACAAATTAGCGTATTATCCATACGTTCAGTTAGGGATTATCATACTGTTTGTGGTAGTCGCGTATTTTGCTTTCAGTTCGTCGCGCAAATCGGAGCAAAACAAGGTATGGGTAGGCTTATCGAAAGAAACGGCGCACCAGTTGGGCACGCCTCTTTCGTCATTGCTTGCCATCACTGAGTTGTTGAAAACACAAGACATTGACCGGGCATTGGTCAACGAATTGGAAAAAGACGTGGCGCGACTCAATTCCGTGACGGATCGTTTCTCGAAAATAGGTTCTACACCGGCATTTCCCATGACCGATATAGGGCAGGCTATCATCCAAAGCCTGACGTATATCCGAAAACGCTCGTCCGACAAAGTGAGCATCACGTTTACACCGCCGCAACAGCCCGTTATGGCGCCGTTGAGCGAAACGCTGTTCAGTTGGGTGATTGAAAACCTGTGCAAAAACGCATTGGACGCGATGGGCGGAGTCGGAAAAATCAGCATTGAAGTCACTTGCGGGCAGAAACATATCATTGTGAATGTGAGCGATACCGGCAAAGGCATCCCAAAGAGCAAGCAGAAAACGATATTTAAACCCGGATACACCACCAAATCAAGAGGTTGGGGATTGGGACTGTCGCTCAGCAAACGCATCATCGAGTCGTACCACCACGGGCGTATTTTCGTGTTACATTCCGAACCTGACAAAGGAACCACGTTCAGAATCATGCTCAAAACTCACTTGTAATGGTTAATTGTTAATGATGAATTAAATGCAGTGTATCAACGCTTTTTCCACC
>JAISKR010000322.1 GCA_031260845.1 Bacteroidales bacterium | reverse complement strand
TTATTTTCTAATATAATTGCAGTGTATTCTTTGGGTAAATTTTCCTCTATATGCGCTCTTGAATGATGGTGATGAAAAAAATCAACAGCGCTTCTCGGATAATATTTGGGATATATTTCCTCTATTGTTTGATGAATCACATTATAAATGTCTTCAAAATATTGTTTTGTATATTCTTTTATTTCCATAAATTATTTATCAAGTATCATACTGTTTATATTTTTACCACTTTATCAAAACGGCTATCCATGCAAGCGCTCAGGTCTGTTGTTACAAACTTGCCGGCATAAAACAAACTGAAAATCGTTGCAGGTGTGGGCGATGATTGCGCTTGTTCCATTGTTGCCAATTTAACGATGTGCAAGGGAAGATTTCGTTTGCGGACTGTTTCCGGCAATGAGTTATTAATGTGATACTCAGTAAATGGACAACGGTTTGAATAGTAAACAGCAACGCCTTTCGTGTATTCACATTCGCCGCTTTTTACGGTTTCCTTGAATTTCGGATTTCCGGCTTGCGCGTTTATCTTTTTTACCAAAAGACTAAAACCGTAAGGAAGCGTTTCGCAGGTTTCAAAGCCCTGTCGCAAAAACCACTTCGTATCGCTCATAAAATGGAATTTGGTAGTTCCGACAATGGTCGTCAATCCGTCTTTGCCCTGCGCTTTGGCGTCGTCAATAGCCGACTGCAACAGCGTTTTGGCGTAACCTTTGCCTTTGTACTGCCCCGACACCCAGAAACAGTTTATCAGCAAATAGTTAGGCGCATCAATCGGCGCCCAGCCTTTTTCCGCCGGACCGTATTCCATAAACACCTTCGCCCGCTCGTCAAGTCTGCGAAACACGTAGCCGTTGGCGAACTCTTTTTTGAGCCATTCCTTTTTCAATTCATAACTTTCCGCGCATTTTTTATCTGAAAAAGCACAACAAATATGCTCTTTTGCGATATTTTCTTTGCAAAGTGTGATAAAAGATTCCATGATGACTTTTTTATTTCACAAAGGTACGTTTATTTTTGATATTTTCACAATTTTTTCATATCTTTGTACTTGCAAGTTGATTAATACATAAAAAGATGGTACAGTTTAAAAAATACAGTTCCATAGAGAACACCTTCGACAAGGATTTCATGGATAAGATAAGATTAGAGGGCTTGGATAGCCTGCAATACGTGGTGCAGGAAAAAGTTCACGGTTCCAATTGCTGCTTTGTCACCGACGGGCAAACGGTGCAATTTGCCAAGCGGACAAGTTTGGTGGAAGTCGGCGAAATGTTTTACAATTACGAAGAATTGCTTGAACGGTACAAGGACAGGGTTGTTCGCCTGTTTCATCTCATCAAAACGCAATATGCCGATACGGAAGGCGTTTTGGTGTATGGTGAAATGTTTGGCGGGAAATACCCTCACCCCGACGTGAAAAATGATGCAAAAGTGATGAATATTCAGAAAGGGGTATTTTATAGCTCGGTGCACGAATTTTACGGTTTTGATTTGTATGTCAATGAATTAGAACGGCATCAATATCTTTCGGTGGATGAAACGAATCGTTTTTTTGAAGCGGGGAATATTTTTTATGCAAAGACCTTGTTTCAAGGCACATTGAACGAATGTTTGGAATATCCGAATGCTTTTCCGAGTGGCATTGCCGGATGGTTAGGTTTGCCGCCCATCGAGGATAATATCTGCGAGGGCATTGTGATTCGTCCTGCCGTGCCGACTTTTCTCAGAAACGGTTCACGTGTGATATTAAAAAGCAAAAACGCCAAGTTTGCCGAAAAGAAAGCCATCAAAAAACGGCAACCATCTCTGTTTGTGGAACCTACATACAGCGAAGCGCTCAAAGAATTGTTAGCAGTGTCGGAAGCCTACGTTACCGAAAACCGTTTGAACAACGTGGTCAGCAAGATTGGTCAGGTTTCGATACCGCGAGAAATGGGGAAACTGATAGGACTTTTCAGCAAAGACACGTTAGAGGATTTTTTGAAAGAGTATTCAAACGATTATGCCCTTTTGGAAAAAAGCGAGCAAAAAATAGTGAATACTCATGTCAACAAACGAGCGACTGCCATGATTAAGAAGGTGTATATGGGAATGTAATTATCAATTACGAATTACGAATTACGAATGACAAAGATATATTTTACAGCAGATACGCATTTTTTTCATGCTAATATCATCAAACACTGTCCCGATCGCCCTTATTCCGGCGCCGGCGATGGAATATCGCATGATACGTGGTTGATTGATTTGTGGAATAATACCATTGAGAAGAAAGACATTGTATATATAATTGGTGATTTTGCCTTTGGAAACAAGCCATTTGTGGAAAAATTACTCGGTAAACTGCACGGACAGAAGCATTTGATTATCGGCAATCATGATGCCAGCAGCAGCAAATCGCCCAACTATTTTGAAAGTATATCGCAAATCAAAGATCTGAGTTTTAAAGCCTCGGTGCATCCGTTTTTGAAAAAGGATTTTGACTTGGCGCTTTGCCATTATCCCTTAGTGTCGTGGAATCGCAAAAATTTTGGCGCCTGTATGGTGCATGGGCATTGTCACGGCAGAATTGACGAATACAACGCAAAGACAGGCGATTTGCGTGTGGATGTTGGTATTGACGGCAGACTTGCTC
>JAISKR010000238.1 GCA_031260845.1 Bacteroidales bacterium | reverse complement strand
CACTTTCCGATTTTCCACTTCGCACAAGCCGACTATTGCCGGCGGTTCCCATTCGCCCACATTGGCTATCACTCTGAAAATGGCGTCTTTTTTCGCCAAATACTTGCTTTTTGTCCAGTGCATACTGCCTTCGGGCGTAAATTCGTTGTCGTTTTTTGTGGGGTCGTCATCTGTATCGAAAAAATTTTCCACATTGTAGAACATAAATCTTAATACCTTATTGTCAGTCGTTTGCGCTGACGAACAGCCGATATTCAGCCCTAAAAAAATGAAGGTCGTCAACTTGAAAATGCCTTTCACCATCGAAATAATATTTTTTTCAAAAATAGTGAAAAAATAACTACATTTGCATCCTTACAAATTAATTTGTATTATTTTGTGTTAAATCTGTTCAGAAAAAAATTATTTTTCGCCTGTTTATCCGGTGTTTGCGGGAAGTGTTGGATAGTTATAAACTGTCTTATTTTTACGGGTTTATGTTATGCGAAGGCTCAGCAAGTGATACCTGAACCCGCTTCGCAGCCCGAAGGACGATTTTATCGACAAGACACCACTTCCGCCAAATGGATACGCGACCTGAAAAATATCATTCTGATTTCGCCTGCCAAGGAATCGGTAAAAGATACTTTCAATGTCGTTTCGGACAATGAGCAATACCGCATGATGCAGGGGCGAACCATCAGCCGCATCCGCGTCATCCGGCTTGACCCTTTCGGTTCCGATATTGACGCACAAGACATTGATACCCATCCTGATAAAATTTCTTTTCTGGAACGTGCCGGAAATGCGGTGCATATCACTACCCGCGAGTTTGTTATCCGCAATGCGCTTTATTTTCACGAAGGCGATACCGTCAATGCCTTGAAATTGGCTGATTCTGAGCGTTATCTGCGCTCGCTGCACTATATCAACGACGCCCGCATTTCGGCTCTGCCAATTGGCGAGCAAGAGGCTGAAATTGTGGTAATTACTCAGGACGTTCTGCCCTACGGGGTGGATTTGAGTACCAATTTAAGTTCAAAAGGAAATTTTGCCCTTTCGGACAGGAATATTTTTGGTTGGGGATTTGATATCAAAGCCGGCGTTTTTATGGATACCAAAAGAACAGAAAAATGGGGATACGAAGTGGATGCTTCCATGCGTAACATTGCCCGCTCGCATATTTCCATTGATGCTATTTACCGCAACCGCTTCAAAAACGAAAAGACAGGCGTCGTGTTGAATCGCGATTTTTACACGCCAAGCACCAAATATGCCGGCAATTTGACAGTTTACAAAGAGCAGATGGAAATGAATTATGCCCCCGACTCGTCATACTCGCTTATCAATCCGGTGTTGGTGAGGTTGAGATATTCCGACGGCTGGATAGGGCGGTCGTTTCTCATTTCAGGCAATGCCCCGGGCGTTATGCAGAATAACATTACCGTGGCGTTACGCGCACAGAAGACAGATTTTTTGCAACGTCCTGAAAATTCGCAAAACCTTTATTATCTATTTCAAAACCGGACAGTTTACCTTGCTTCGCTGAGTTTTTCGCGACAGGGATATTACAAAACCAACCTGATTTACAACTATGGGCGCACGGAGGATATCCCTCGCGGATTTTTGCTGTCTGTTGTCGGCGGGAAAGAGCATAACGAGCAGTATAATCGTCCATACGTGGGGGTGAATACTTCCATGGGGCAGTTTATTCCTTGGTTGGGCTACCTTTCGGGTTCAGCCGCTTACGGAACTTTTTTGTACGAAAAACGTCCTCAACAAGGTTCTTTGGATTTTGCCGTCAATTATTTTTCAAATTTATTTGTTACCGGCAGTTTCAAGCAGCGTTTTTTCGCCAATATGCAAATTTCGCGACAGTTGGACACGCAAAATCTTGATTACATGAAAATTAACGGCGACACAGGTATCCCGGGTTTCCGCAACGATTCGGTTTACGGACGCCGCCGCTTGAACCTTTCGATGGAACATAATCTTTTCGCCCCTTGGGATGTTTATGGTTTCCGCATGGTCTGGTACGCTTTTGCCAATTTCAGTTGGTTGGGCGGTTATGACAGTCCTGTGCTCGAAAGGACTTTATACACTTCCTTTGGGTGTGGCATAAGAATACGAAACAATAGATTTATTATCAATACGATACAACTGCAATTTGCCTATTTCCCTTACATACCTGCAAATTCACGCTTCGACTATTTTACCCTCAGCAAGGAAACCCTGTTGAACCCGCGTAATTTTTCATCCAAAGCGCCGGAAATCATTAAATTGTATTAATCGCGATTGTTGTTTTAATATGACATAAATTTAAATATCTTTTATTAAATTAGTTAAACTATTTTATGCAATTTACTTAATCGATTATATGATTTGCATAATTAATAAATTTTCAAATATATTTTTGTTGAAAAGATTTTTGCATTACTTTTGCCTGAATTTTAATCAAATTAATTTATGATAAATAATTTACGTGATTCAAGATGGGCGAGGTGGTCGGTACTCGCTCTTGTATCTTTCACCATGCTTTGTATGTACTATCTCACCGACGCTATGGCGCCCTTGGAAGAACGGCTTCAAGCAAATTTAGGCTGGAGCGGCACCGATTACGGCTTTTTCACCAGCGGCTACGGATGGTTCAACGTTTTCCTGCTGATGCTGGTGTTTAGCGGCATGATTCTCGACAAAATGGGAACCCGCTTTACCGGTATTTTAGCCATTTCCATCATGATTGCAGGCGCATTAATCAAATATTGGGGCATTTCGGGACACGTTGAGGGTATGTTCAGCGTCAACATTGGCAGTTGGGAATTGCTGTCGCCACACGCCAAATCGGCGGTGGTTTCCGGATTGGGATTCGCCATCTTCGGCGTGGGCTGTGAAATGTTCGGCATTTCTGCCAACAAGGCGGTGGTGCGGTGGTTTCGCGGCAAGGAAATGGCGCTAGCTATCGGGTTGAACACTTCCACAGGGCGCATCGGCACGGCGCTGGCAATGTTCACGCCCATTCCGCTGGTACGGGCTACGGGCAATCTGAGTGCGCCCGTCATCGTTGCACTCTTCCTGCTTTGCTTGGGATTGCTGGTGTTCATCGTTTTCACCATGTTCGACCGCCGTCTGGACGCCGAAGACGCCTTGGCGGGCACCGACAACTCTGATAACTTCAAGTTTTCGGACATTGTGAGCATCGCAAAGAACCGCGCTTTCTGGTTCATCACCGTTTTATGCGTGCTGTTCTATTCGGCGGTGTTCCCTTTCATCAAGTTTGCAGTGAAACTGATAAGCCAGAAATTTGACATTCCCGACAGTTTAGCCGGCTGGATTCCGGCGCTGCTTCCGGCGAGCGCTCTCTTGCTGACGCCCTTTTTCGGAAGTTTGTACGACAAACGCGGCAAAGGCGCAACGATTATGTTAATCGGTTCCTGCCTGTTGGTGGTGGTGCATCTGCTGTTTTCCATTCCCTCGCTCGACAAACTCTACATGGCTATCGGATTAGTGATGGTGCTGGGTGTAGCCTTTTCGTTGGTGCCCTCGGCGATGTGGCCCTCGGTGGCGAAGATTATCCCCGAAAAGCAGTTGGGCACCGCGTATGCGATGACCTTCTGGGTGCAAAACTGGGGATTGATGGGCGTGCCGCTTCTGATAGGCTACGTGCGGGACAAATACTGCATCACCGGCACGGTAGATAAAATGGTAGATGGCGCAACAAGAACCGTATCGCTCTACAATTACACCATTCCGATGTTGATTTTCGCCTGTTTTGGCGTCTTGGCTATCGTATTTGCCCTTCTGCTGAAACGCGAAGACAAACGGAAAGGCTACGGTTTGGAAAAACCGAATATGACGAAGAATTGACAATTGAGAATTTTTCTCACGGTTTCCGTAATTTATCGTTCGCAACTCGTTCATAAGATAATAAGGTTCGTTTTGCAGAGGGATATTCGTTTCTACGAAGGTTTTAACTTTCAAATATCTTGTTTTCAAAACTTTATTAACCATAATAGATAGGACAGGACAACGGGAACCGTCGACCTTATTTTTAGTATCTACGAAGGTTCGTAGATCTACGAAACCTTCGTAGGTAAGGTTTACCTCAATAATTTATTTTCAGACTGCAAAAGTATTTTTATGAAGATAATGCGTACTTTTGTCGGCAAATTTTTAAAAAACATTTCTATGGCGCGGTTGGAAGCGAGCCGGATTATCAATTTTGAGCAAATAGGCGATGTTACGTTTGTGGCAAGTGCTGCCGCCCGTAATATCCGTATATCCGTCAAGCCCTTTGAAGGGGTGCGGGTGACGGTGCCGCGGCGCGAAGCCCTTCAAGCGGCAATGGACTTTGTGAGGCGCAAAGCGGACTGGATTCGTCAGGCGCAATCGAAAATAGCGCAACAAGAGGGCACTCATACCGTTTTCACGCCCGAAGTGCAATTTGCTACTGCCAACCGCCAATTGCGACTGTTTCCGTGCAACGCATTGAATTTCCGCGTGCATACCACCAAAGAGGAATTGCAGATATTTTATCCCGAAAGCGTCGATTTGCTCTCAGCGCCCGTGCAGGAAGTCATTCGCACCATTATCATCGAAAGGCTGCGCAGAGAAGCCAAAGAGTACCTGCCTGAGTGCACCGCACAATTGGCTGAGCAACACGGATTTCGCTACAAAGGGGTGACGGTGAAAAATATTAGTTCGCGATGGGGCAGTTGTTCGACTAACAATCATATCAACCTGAATATCCACCTGATGCGGCTGCCTGAACATTTACGGGATTATGTCGTGTTGCACGAGTTGGTGCACACTGTCCACAAAAATCACGGGCAGGGGTTCTGGGATTGCCTTGACCAACACACCGACGGAAAGGCTAAGCAATTGGCGGGCGAGGTGAAACGCTATCACGCTTCGTGGTTCTGAGCGGCTTCTTCGCGGTTACACTCTTCTATGAAGTCCAATATTTCTTCCCGTCCGCTTCGGTTGATGGTGGAAGTGTAGAAACAAGGCGGCAATTCTTCCCATGTTTCCAAAAGTTTATCTTTAAACGCCTGTATGTTGCTGTTTCTTTCTCGCTGCGTGGTTTTGTCGGTCTTGGTGAAGACGAGAGTCAACGGAATTTGCAGGCTGCCCAAGGCATTAATAAATTCCAAATCAATGGCTTGCGGCGATATGCGGGAATCAATCAGCACAAAAACATAACAGAGGTTGTCGCGTTTGCCGATATAGTGGATGATGGTTTTGTCGAACTCTCTGAGCATGGATTTGGACACTTTGGCATATCCGTAGCCGGGCAAATCGACCAAATACCAACTTTCGTTGATGGAAAAATGATTGATGAGCCTTGTTTTTCCGGGTGTAGCGGATGTTTTTGCCAAATTGCCGTTGCTGCACAGCATATTGATGAGCGACGACTTGCCCACATTCGACCGTCCGATGAAAGCATATTCCGGTCGGTCGGGCTTGGGACACTCTTTCAGCGCGGCGCTGCTTTTTACAAATTCTGCCTTGCGGATGAGCATCAGCCTACTTGTTTGTAAATCACCTGTTTAATCTGCTCTTGAATGACTTGCCATTCGGCGTCCGGAATTTTTGCACCGATTACCTCAATCACTTTTCCGGCAAGGATGGTGCCTGTTTCACCGCAAAGGCA
>JAISKR010000223.1 GCA_031260845.1 Bacteroidales bacterium | reverse complement strand
ATTCGTAATTTTTCATTCGTAATTGCTTTTTTGCAAATATACATGAATTTTTTCAATTTACACACAGACGAATAAATTTTGAAAAAAATATAGAGGAAAGATACAAATAGATATTTAATTAGCAATAACACAATAAGAAAGCGCAAATGTATAAAAATTGACAGTTGAAACTTGACAATCACAATGTATCACAATGTATCACAACCGAATAACCATTGTATAACTATTTATCACCACCTGAAATTACGGTACGGGGTCATATCCGTGTCCGCCCCATGGGTGGCAGCGCAGGATGCGTTTCAGCGCGAGCCAGCCGCCTTTCAGCGCCCCGTGTTTCTGCAATGCCTCTATGGCATACTGCGAGCAGGTGGGCGTGTAGCGGCAGGATGCAGGCGTCAGCGGCGAGATGCAATAGCGATAGAATTTCACCAAGCCTATCAGCAGATATTTAATCGGATGAGGCATGGCGTCGGGCGATATGTTGCAGGATTTTCTTCACGGCGGCATCCAGTTCGCTGTATGGCAATATTTTATCGGATGTGTAAATCAGCATCAGGCGAATGTACTGTCCCTCTTTGACTGCGGTGTTCAGCAGTGGTTTGTTCAGTCGGAACGCTTCGCGGGTACGCCGTTTGAGAAGGTTTCTATTGACGGCGTGTTTGAAAAGCCGCTTGGGTACGGTCACTGCAAAACGGCTTGGGTACGGGTACGGATCATTTACGGCAGTCCACACCAATTTATACGGGGCTTGGAAATAACTTTTCCCGGAAGCAAACAACTCTGTAATAGACCGTTTCCCGCATAAACGTTCCTCTTTGCAGAGGGTGTGGCTGTCGTCCGGCATTTCATTTAAAATAAATGGCGTTATTCCTCATCAGCCGGTTCTTCACCTTTTATCAACTCTTTGATATGGTGTTCAATTGCCATCGTCATGGAAGGAAATTGAGGTGTAGGCGCCTGAATATCAATACGCAATTTGGCTTCTTTTGCAGCCTTCACCGTGGCGGGACCAAAGCAGGCTATCTGCGTGTCACCCTGCTCAAATTCAGGGAAGTTTTGAAGCAACGATTTGATTTCAGTGGGACTGTAATACACCAATATGTCGTAAGACGTAATGGGTACGTCCGTTAAATCGCTGAAAACGGAACGATACAGTACCACCTTCGTGTTTTTGAACTTTTTCTTGTCCAACAACTTCGGTATTTCCGGCTTATGGGGGTCGGAAAGCGGCAGCAATATCTTTTCGTCTTTATGCTTTTGCAACTGCGTTATCAGTTCTTCCAACTTAGCGGCAAAGAAAATCTTGCGCTTGCGATAGACAATGTATTTTTGCAAATAATTGGCGATGGATTCGGAAGTGCAGAAATACTTCATGGTGTCGGGAACGACAACGCGCATTTCTTCGCAAATTCTGAAAAAATGATCAACAGCAGTTTTGCTGGTGAGAAATACTGCGCCATGCGACAGTATGTCAACTCTATACTGCCTAAATTCTTTGGCAGATACACCCTCAATCCTGATAAACGGCTTAAAATCGACTTTAAACTGATATTTTTCTGCTAATTCAGCAAAAGGCGATTTTTCCGTTTCGTTGGGACGGGGCTGTGAAACTAAAATATTCTTAATCTTCAAGACATTTCATTTTTAATATCAAACTACGGCAACCTCAGGCTACCATTGACACACACAGTTTTACCAAGACAACAAACGGTAAAAATTCGAGGGTGCAAAGATACAAAATGAAATAAAATGCAGGTACTTTTTTTGCATGAATAATTTGAAAAAATCTCAAAATGCGCGAAAAATATATCAATCCCAAGGTTGCAATGACCGCGTAAGTCATGTATAAACTGCTCGGTGCAAAGGGTATGAACAGCAGCAACGGGAAAATAAATAATCCTTGAACGCTGTTAAAAAGAAACATATTGTAAACATATTCCTTTACAACATTTTGAATGAGGAAAATGTTTCCAAAACACTGCCATATAAGGATATTGCCGTACAATACCAGCACTGCCGCTACGGAACAGAGGGCAGACGAAAGAAAATAATTATCCCAAGGCAGGTTCATTTCGAGAATCGGCGCTGCAAAGGCAATAAAAACGCCCGTCACGAGAAAACTGAACAGGTTGGTATAAAGAATCGCTTGCCGGTCGAGTTCCCGCTGTTCGTCCTTCATTCTTCCGGTTTGGTGATAATCAAAAAACGCTCTGATGGAAGTGATTATACTGCCGTTGAACCGATATTTCAGCCAGGTAAAGAAAAACAATATCCCGACAAAAATAATAGTGACCGAAGTATAGGGATAGCCTTCCGCACGGGCTTGCGAAGGCATTGACGGGCGGATGACCTCTATTTTCACAGGCGGCGGCAAGACGACCTGTGCCGCATCTGCGCCGCCGGCGAGCGAAACGCTGTCGGAAGCAGGAACAAAGGTAAGATACCGTTGCAGCGCCGTGGTGGGAATCGTGTCGGGAAAACTGACGGGCTGGCGACATTCCGTGTCCATAAAGGGAAGCATGACCGGATCGACTTCGATGGACGGTTGAAGCGGGCGTCTGACACGCGGCGTCATCACAATTTGCGCATTGGCAATGGAATCCTCGCGACCTGCCACCTGCTCAATCATTTCCTGCACATACACCCTATCTGCCGGCGCAGTCACAGGCAAATTGATCTGCATCTGTTGCGGTGCAGTCAACTTGGGAACAATCTTTACCGGATCCTGTTGCGTAAACATTCTTAAACAAGGTGAATTTTGAATTGCAAAGATACGGGTTTTCTTAAATAATTGAAAATAGTAGTTGATTTTTGACGGCATAGCGCTAAAAATCGCGTTAAAGATTGTTAAATATAATTCACATTCTACATAATATGTGTATTTTTGCTCTATGAAAAGAGCGACGCTTTACATATTGGTTATCATTGCCGCCATCGCATTGAGCGGTCTTATCGTTGTGCAGGGGTACTGGATTCAGCAGGCGTGGTCGATTAAGGAACAACAATTCGCCCAGTTGGTCAACACTACCATCAACCACATTACGGAAGACATTCAATCGTATGAAGTGGTGCAGGTTATCAACGAATTGGATATGCCTTACCCATTTCAGCGGAATATCAAACCTTCCGGCAACCAGAAGGCGTTGCTCGACACCATCATTGCCGGTAAGAAACTGCTGGAAACGCCGCATCCGAACGTCTCGGAAGATGATAAATTTGCGTTCTGGAACAGCGCCGTCCGCGATTACTGGAAGCCGCACAATATCGTGCAGGAAAGTTTCATGCAGTTCAACGCGCAAATAACGGAAACCCGCGCCAATATGCAATTCAACCAGTCTGTAAAAATCAGTTCGCAGGCGCTGTCGCCCAACGAACGGAAAGCACGCCGCAAGGTGCTGGTTGAAGCCACCATAGAGCGATTGCAACGTTCAAACTACAATATTGAAGACCGGATTGAACACGACGACTTGAATTATATTATCCATTCGGAACTTGCCAAATCGGACATTAAAATACCCTTTGAATATGCCGTGGTGGGAAAAGAATGCGATCAAAAAATCTATCAATCGGAACATTACAATCCCCAGAAAGGCAACGACGTGTTTGTGACAACCCTGTTCCCCTTCGACTGGGTGGAATCGCAGCCCTATTACTTGAATATGTATTTCCCGAAGCAACGGAACTATCTGTTTCATACCGTTGGGATGATGGGCTTGTCGTCTGTCACGCTCACGCTGATTGTCATTTTCACCTTTGCGCTCACCTTTTACCAGATTATCAAGCAGAAAAAACTGACCGCCATCCGCACCGATTTCGTCAATAATGTGACGCACGAACTGAAAACGCCCATATCCACCATTTCGCTGGCGTCGCAAATGCTCAACGACAAGAGTATTCCCAACGTATCGAAGAACTACGACCATCTGTCAACCGTGATTGCCGACGAAAGCAAGCGGCTGAGCCAGCAGGTGGAAAAAATCCTGCAAATGGCAATCTTCGACCGAGGCAAAGTGGTGTTGAAATTCAAGGAATTAGACCTTCATGAATTAGTCAATTTGGCTGTGCGTAATATGCTTATCCAAATCAAAAACAAAAACGGACATATTGTCACGAATTTGAACGCCGAAAACGCCATCGCCGAAGTGGACGAGGTGCATTTCACCAATGTGCTGTTCAACCTGATGGACAATGCCGCCAAATACAGCAAGGGAAGCCCCGAAATCACCGTTACCACGTTTAATAATCACGACAAAGTGTGCGTTTCCGTCAAAGACAATGGCATCGGCATCAGCAAGGCTGAACAGAAAAGGATTTTCGACCGGTTCTATCGCGTATCCACCGGCAATGTGCACAATGTGAAAGGATTCGGATTAGGACTGGCTTACGTGAAAAACGTGGTGGACAGCCATCACGGCAACATACAGGTGGACAGCGACCTCGGACAAGGCACTTGTTTCACCGTCAGCATACCCCGTCAACAAATTAAAAATTAATTAAATATTTCATAAATGACAAAGATATTACTTGCAGAAGACGATGAAAATCTGGGCGATTTGCTCAAAAACTATCTCAAAGCCAAAATGTTTGAAACAGATTGGTACGACAATGGCGAATTGGCGTTCGACGGTTTCCGCAGAGGGCATTACGACCTGTGCCTCATTGACGTGATGATGCCTGTGAAAGACGGCTTTGCGCTGGCGCAGGAAATACGCACCATCAACAAGAGTGTGCCTATCATCTTCCTGACCGCCCGTTCCATGAAAGAAGACGTGCTGGAAGGGTTCAAAATAGGCGGTGACGATTATATCACCAAGCCGTTTGACATGGAAGAACTGCTGTTTCGCATCGAAGCCATCCTGCGAAGGGTGAACAACGACAATCAGTTTACGCCCCTGTACTATACGCTCGGCAAATACACCTTCGACGTGCAAAAACAACTCTTGCAGTACGGCGAAACCGTGCACAAACTGACCACCAAGGAATCGGAATTGCTGAAAATGTTGTGCGACAACGCCAATCAACTGCTCGAACGCAACTATGCCCTGAAAACCATCTGGGCAGACGACAATATGTGGGTTGCTCGCAGCATGGACGTGTATATTACCAAATTGCGCAAATATCTCAAAGACGAACCGAACATTGAAATTATCAATGTCCACGGAAAAGGCTTCAAATTGGTGATTTAATCCTCGATATCAATTACGAATTAAAAATTACGAATTACGTTTCCGTAATTACGATTGACACTGACTGGTTTTCAACACTGTCTGATCTTTACCATTGTATAACAACCGTATCAAGACTTTTGGTGTTTATCATCTTTTTTCAGATTTAATGAAAGAAGAAATTTCGTCTTTGCATACGTTTTTTGGTGCGGAACAGAGTGAAACGCTTCTCAGTTTTGCCATGATGCGCTGGGCTTATCAAACGCCGATAAAACGGGCAAGAGATTACCACTCACACGA
>JAISKR010000170.1 GCA_031260845.1 Bacteroidales bacterium | reverse complement strand
GCGTTCAATTTTTTTCCATCGCAGCCCGTTCCGCCTGCCGACAGCATGAACAAGGCAGTGTAGGCGATTGTTGCTTTTAGCGAATCCGTAATTCGTAATTGAATATTTTGTTGCACTTTTCTTTGAAAGTGAAAAAAATATTCTACCTTTGTCATTGTTTTAGCAAGTAAGATTTTGTAAAAAAAGTAAGTAATATGAAACGGAATTTGTTTTATCTGACTGTAATTTGTGCGACCATGTTGGCGTCATGCGGCGAAAGAGAGAGCGTGAAAGGGATTAGCGCTGAAAATTTGGATACTTCTGTTGTCCCGGGCGATGATTTTTACCGGTTTGCCTGCGGCGGCTGGATGGCTTCCCATCCGTTGAAACCTGACTATGCCCGCTTCGGCACGTTCGATGAACTGAGCGAAAAGAGCAATGGACAGGTCAAGGATTTGATTGCGGAACTGTCGCAAAAGCAGTTGGAACAGGGAAGTCTTGGGCAAACCATCGGCGACATTTACACCTTGGCGATGGACAGCGCCCGCCGGAATGCGGAAGGGGCACGTCCCGTTTTGCCGTATTTGAAGCAACTGAACTCGCTTGCCGACAAATCGGAACTGTCTGCTGTGCTGGCTGTTATGAGCCGCAGCGGGGTGCAGTCGTTCTTCAGTCACTACGTCTATGCGGATGAAATGAACAGTTCGATAAATATTTTCCATATCAAGCAGGGCGGCTACCGGATGGGCGACCGCGATTATTATCTGGAAAAAGACGAGCGTTCGCAGGCGCTTCGTACCAAATACGTTGAGTATATCGAAAAACTGTTTACCCTGTCGGGCTACACGGCTGAGGAAGCGAAAAAGATTTCCGCCGCCGTCATGAAAATCGAGACGCAACTGGCTACGGTGGCTTTGTCGCGTGAAGCGCTTCGCGACCCGATAGCCAATTATCACAAAATCAAGTTGGACGAACTGAAACAACGGGTTCCGAACCTCGATTGGGACATCTTTTTCAAGACCATCGGAATAAAGGGTTTGGAAGAACTGAACGCAGGGCAGTTGGAACCGCTGACGGAAGTGAATAAAATCATCAAAGAGGCGTCGTTACAGGATATTAAATACTATCTGCAATGGAATGTGCTCAATACAGCCGCTTCTTACCTGAGCGACGATTTTACGGACGCCGATTTTGAATATTACGATAAAACTTTGTCGGGCAAGGAACAGCAGGAAGAACGGTGGAAACAGGCGGTGGGTATCGTCAATGGCTGCGTTGGTGAAGGCGTCGGACAAATGTACGTGGAAAAATATTTCCCGCCGATGGCAAAAGAAAAAATGATAAACTTGGTGAAGAACCTTCAAACCGCTTTGGGCGAACGGATTAATCAACTTCCGTGGATGGGCGACGAAACCAAAGCCAAAGCGCAGGAAAAATTGGCGACTTTCCACGTTAAAATCGGTTATCCTGACAAATGGCGGGATTATTCCGCGCTGAAAATCAGGAAGGAAGATTCTTATTTGGAAAACATAATTCGCTCGAATGTTTTTGATTACGAGTATATGATTAGCCGCTTCAATCAGCCTGTCGATAAAGACGAATGGCTGATGAATCCGCAGACGGTGAACGCATATTACAATCCGGCTACCAACGAAATTTGTTTTCCTGCCGCGATACTTCAACCGCCGTTTTTCGACGTAAAGGCTGCCGACGCAGTTAATTACGGCGCTATCGGCGTGGTAATAGGTCACGAAATGACGCACGGCTTTGACGACCAGGGGCGCAAGTACGATAAAGACGGAAATCTGACGGAATGGTGGACTGAGAACGATGCGCAGCGTTTTCAGGAACGGGCGCAGGTTTTGGCGGACTTTTTCGATAATATTGTGGTGCTGGACACGATTCACGGGAACGGACGCCTCACGTTGGGCGAAAACATTGCCGACCAAGGCGGTTTGCAGGTGTCATGGCAAGCGTACCAAAATTCCCTGAAAGGAAAAACAACGCCGGAAGCGATTGACGGATACACCGATGCACAGCAGTTCTTCATTGCCTACGCCACCGTTTGGGCAGCCAATATACGGGAAGCCGAGATTTTGCGCCGGACAAAAATGGACCCGCATTCTTTGGGCAAATGGCGCACCAACGGCGCGTTGCCACAGATTGACGCATGGTACGAAGCGTTTGGCGTAAGTCAGGAAAACGCCCTGTATGTGCCGAAGGACAAACGGGTAAGTATCTGGTAGAATCTACGGAATGTTCGTAGGTTGATAGAGCAGAGATTAAATAATTGATTAATCAATTTGTTACAACTGTGTTATACTATACTGTACTGGTCGGTGGTTAATCCCCCAGCGAACTGTAATCCTCGGTGACAATCACGTTGGCATATCTGCTTGGGAATGCCGTGAAGAAGCCGTAAATATCCACCGCGCCGGGTGGCTCGATGCGCCGGATATTGGTTTCCACATTGGCAGGCGGACCCCCGAAAATAGGATTGGTACCGCCTATCTCTGATTTCGCTTGACTGATGAAATCGGCATACTCTTTTGTAATGGCATTGATATTCATCGTCACTTTATCGCCCTTTATGAGTTTCAGTTCCCCGTCTTCCGTTTTGGGATTCAGATAGTAACAGGCAACGCCGTTCATATAAGTGCCGTTGAAAAACACGTCATCCATCACATAAAAACCGCTTATGCGGGAATTGAGGATGGAATCGTTGACGGAAACGAAAATGCTGTAATAATTTTCGTCTTGCGTGTCCTGCGCATAGAGAAGCAGTTCCACCGCTCTGCGAAACACAGGCGACGGTTGCAGGGCTATCGAATCAATATCGTTTATTTCAGTCAGATAAGACGAAGCCTGATAGTGTTCCTGCACACCATCGCCGTCGAAATCAAGTTTGGCGTTCAAGGTGTAAGTTTTGCCGGTTCTACCGTAAACATTGGGCGCCGTCTGGTACAATCCGGGAATCGTGTCGTTTTCATGCAAGTGGATAATCTGGTCATCCGTAGAAATGGTCACGTCGGCGTGGCTGATACCTTCCGGACTGTGGGTGGTGAAATAACCCGCCGAGCGAGTGATGCGTATGTGGTGCCGCACCGTGTCCGTGTTAATGTACCCGTAAATGACGAGATGAGGCGGGTCGGTATCCGTACTGACGTCTATCCGTTCCGTACATGAGGCTGCAAGCAGGATGAGCAATGTTGCAAAAAGAAGATGCTTCATTTGCTTGGATTTGAGAGGTATGACAATACGACAGACGCCGCTTTTGCAGACGGCATGGCGTCGGCGGGTTTCAGTTGTTGCAGATACTGCGCCGCTTCATCGGCGATAGTCCTTGCCTTGTCGGGATGCTGCATGAAATCCTGCACAACGGGGGCAATCAGTATTTCGTCGCAGTTTTCCAGCACAAACTCAGGAATAACGAATTTCTTGGCGAGTATGTTGATGAGATTGGCAAAGCGGGTGGTAGCCAGCCTGTCGATAATAAAATTGGTCAACGGGTTGAATTTGTATGCGATGACGTGCGGTGTTCCGCAAGCCGTCAATTCAAGCGACACGGTGCCCGACGCCGCCAAGGCAAAATTGCTCGCCCTGAAAGCATTGTAACGTTCATGCTGCCCCTGAACGACCTGATAAGGAACGCCAATGCCGGCAAAAGCGGCTTTTACTTCGCTTTCCATCGCCGAAACGGTGGGTATGGCTAAGTGCAAATCGGGAAAATGAGCGCTCAGTTGCGCAATCACCTTGCAAAACACCGGCGCAAGTTTGCTCACTTCGCTGTGGCGACTGCCGGGCAGGACAGTCAGCAGGGTACAGTTTTCGGGAATCCCGTACCGCGCCCTGAAATCGACCGGCTCAGCGGACATTTCCGCCGTGGTTTCAATAACGGGATGCCCTGCAAAGGTGCAGGCGAGTCCGTGTTTTTCAAAGTAAGGCGGCTCGTAGGGCAGCAGACACAGCAGATGATTTACCAAACGCGCCACTTTGGCGGCTCTGCCTTTCTTCCATGCCCACACCTGCGGCGCTACGTAGTGTATCACAGGCAGTTTGACGCCGCGCTTCCTGAGTTTTTTCAACAGTTTACTGACGAAACCCCAACTATCTACTGTAATCAGCACGTCCGGCTGCTTGGCGGCAATATCATCCGCCACTTCCTTCATTCGCCGCAGAATGAGCGGCAATCGCGGCACTACTTCCCAAAATCCCATCACCGACAGTTCGGAAATCGGGAAAAGGCTCTCAAAGCCCAAATCCTTCATGGCGTCGCCGCCCATGCCCGTAAAGCGAAGGTCAGGCGATGCTTCACGCAATGCCCGCATCAACCGCGAGGCAAGAATATCTCCGGAAGGCTCTCCGACTACGAAATAAATTAATTTGCTCAAAATGTAAAATTAAAGGTTCATCCGTTCATTGTTCATTTGTCCACCCATCGGTTCAGCACAGGCTGGTAGGTATCTATTCTCCGGTCGCGCAGGAAGGGCCAGACGGTGCGGTAGTGTCCGCTGAGGTTCAGGTCTATTTCCTGCACGTGCACAGCCGGTTCGAGATGCGGCGCTTGATAAAGCACCGTTCCGAAAGGGTTTGCCACGAAAGAGCCGCCCCAAAACTGTGTGCCGTGCTCTATTCCTGTCCTGTTCACTGCCACTACGTGCACTCCGTTGGCGATGGCATGACTGCGCTGTATGGTTTGCCATGCTTCAAACTGCTCTTTGTTTGCCGCTTCCGAGGTTTCATTCATGTCCCAGCCTATGGCAGTAGGGAAAAACAAGACTTCGGCGCCCATCAATGCAGTGATGCGGGCGGCTTCGGGATACCACTGGTCCCAACAAACCAGCACGCCGATGCGGGCATACTTCGTGTTGAACACCTGATAGCCGGTATCGCCGGGGGCAAAATAAAACTTTTCGTAAAATCCGGGGTCGTCGGGGATATGGTTTTTGCGGTATTTGCCCAGATAGGCTCCGTCGGCGTCCATCACCGCAGCCGTATTGTGATGCAGACCTTGCGCCCGCTGTTCAAACAGGGATGCGATAATCACCACCTTCAACTCCGCTGCCAGCGCCTGCAACAGGGCGGTGGTGGCGCCCGGCACCGGCTCTGCCAACGAGAAGTGGCGATGCTCTTCCGCAAAGCAAAAATACTGCGACCGGAACAATTCCTGCAAGCAAACAATCTGCGCTCCCTGCTCTGCCGCTGCCCGAATGTGCTGTACGGCGGCGGCGGTGTTCTGTTCCAAGTCTTCCGTCGCAACGGTTTGTATTAACCCGATATTGATTTTTTTAGGGCTGTGCATAAACTCTGTTTTGGTTGCAAAGATATTACTTTTTGACCAATTTACACGTAATGGGAAAATGGTCGGACAATATGACGCGGGGACTTTTATAATCGTATGCTTCAAATTCGGGCGAATGCAGAATGAAATCAATGCGTTGATGGAAAATACGCCCGAGGTTGTACGTAAAACTGAATCCGTGTCCGGCTTCCATAAAGGCGTCTTTACGATGCGCACGTATTTTTTGGTAAGAATAGGAAACAGGCGGGTCGTTGAAATCTCCGCAAATGATGATGGGATAAGGCGATTCGGCAATGTGTCCTTCAACAATTTTCACTTGTTTGGAACGCCGAATAGAAGCAGCAACGATTTCCTTTATAATGGATTTAACCGTTTTCACGTCTGACTCTTTGTATTCCTTACGGATGGCGTTTTCGAGCAGGTCGCGCTGTTTGTAACCAAATCCGATGGATTTCAGATGAACATTGAAAACACGTATGGTATCGCCCGCTACCAGCAAATCGGTGTACATACAGGCATTCACAGAGTTGTCGGAATAAAGAAGTTTCCTGCCCACAATCGGATAACGGCTGAAAGTGGCTATACCCAACTGACCAACTGACATTTCAACGTGGCAGTGAGGCATTTTTGTACCTGAACTGATATGTTCCGGCATTTTATCGACGTTCGCAAATTCCTGTAAACAGAGAATATCGGCTTGCGATTCCCGAAAGAAGTTGTGTATGTTCAGTTTCTCGCCGTTTTCGCCCGTTCCGTTTGCCTGATGAAACATGTGCACGTTGAACGACAGCAGCGTGATGCTTTTTTCCGTCAGTGCGGGCGACATATTTTTCCCGAAAAAACGGACATTACGCGAGGTAATACCCCAACCCAAAACGACAATTAAAAGTGATAAAACAGCATATTTTTTCTTCGCCGTGAAAAGCCAAAACCCTGTAAAAAACAGATTGATGATGAGCAAATACAGGTATCCCAAGCCCAAAAGCCCAAGCCACCATACTTTTTCCGGATTCACCCAACAACACAAATACGCCAGCAACAAGCATCCGGCAGCAACAATGTTGATGGTCAGGAAAATCACTCTAATGATTCTTTTCATGACACAAGACAAAAATACAGACAAAAGTAGTTTATTTTTATGAATTACGAATTACGAATTAAAAATTACGGCTGACGCACGAAATTAATTGGACTTACGAGATTAAACAGATTACGCAGATTTTTCAATCTTCTATCTCCATATTTTCTATCAGACGTTTAATTTCCGAATCGCTTATGTTTTCAACTTCCGATTTATCGTAGATGGAAATCAAATTGATAATGTGTTCCGTGTCTTCGGTTTGTTCCAGAATACCGATAATTACAGTTTCTTCTTCGTGAAAAGCGATTACCCGCGCTCCGCCGCTCTTCCCTTTTCCCTTGCTTTTGATGGCTAAACGAATCTTATAAATACCTTTTATGACCTCTGTCCCCAAATACGGATTTGTGGACAGGTCTTTTTCCAATTGCCTCAATTCGCCCGGCAATGATGCGTATTTTTTCAGTAATGGCTTTGCTTGTCGCTTAAACGATTTGGTGGTCTTAATAACCGTTTTCATTGAGAAAATCGTTTAAAGTTTGCAATTCCTCGCCTTTGCGTTTGGCTTGCCTAACCTCCTGTAAACCTTCCTGAATGCCCAGCAAAACGCTTATTTTGGCTTGCAGTTTATTGTATCGTTCCGTTAATGATTCCCATTCGATAAACGGAACAACGGCGGCTGTGCGATTACCTCTATTGTCTGTAAGATATTGTATTGACTCCATCATCATTATGTTTTTTAAAATTACTCCGCAAAGTAAGCATTTTTTTTTGAGAAAATGAAAAAATAAAATAAGTATTTGAAATACAAGTATTTTTAAATTACTTATATAGAAGATACGAAAATCAATTAAGAATTAAAAATTACCCGCTTGCCGTAATTACGGAAACCGTGAGAAAGTTCTCAATTCTCAATTAAAAAAGCCGCACCAACTCGTGCCGATGCGGATGAGAAGAATGATTACCGCCAAATATTATTAACAGGATAGGAACTGAAAATATTGTCCGAACTGATGGTACTCATATTTTCGGTTATTGCCTGTGCGATAATTATCCGGTCGAAAGGGTCTTTATGGAAAAGATCCAATGCGGACAAGGAAATCAAATGAGTTGGTTTGATGGGAAGAATTTCAAATCCGTTGTTCACAGCCATATTTATCATCGTTTCGATATTCTCTGATAAAATAAGTTTCCCCAAACTCATTTTAATCGTTATTTCCCAAAAAGATGCAATACTGATAACAAGACTGTTTGTATTGTCATCCATCATGGTACGTACAGCAGTGGGTAACCGTTTATCGTCTTCAGAAAACCAGATAAATGATTGTGTGTCTATCAGCAATCTCATCACATATACTCTTTAAAGTCCTCTAAAGGGGCATTGAAATCGTCGCTCATCCACGTAACTGTGCCCTTCATATATCCTGCTCGCGGGTGCGGCTTTTGTGATTTATCCGTTGGATATTTGAGCAATAAAAACTCAATATAATCCGATAACTCACGCTGTATTTCCTGTGGAAGTTGAGATATTCTTCCATACGTCAATCCTGTTGTTTGGGTATTTAATGCTATCGTATTCATATCTTCCTGTTTTTTAAATTACTCCGCAAAGTAAGCATTTTTTTTTGAGAAAATGAAAAAATAAAATAAGTATTTGAAATACAAGTATTTTTAAATTACTTATATAGAAGATACGAAAATCAATTAAGAA
>JAISKR010000166.1 GCA_031260845.1 Bacteroidales bacterium | reverse complement strand
AAGCATAGATCCTTTGCTTGATGCGGAAGCGCTCAGACTTATTCAATCCATGCCCAAATGGATACCGGATGAAGAAAAAGTTGAATCGGTAGATGTGGAAATCACTTTACCTATAGTCTTTCAAATCAGCAAATAAATTTTTATACTGACACCTCTACCTCTGTTGCAAAAACACAGAGGTAGAGGTTTTTATTTGTTAACATTTTACAATACATTGATTATGATATAAATAACAGGTATCAGTAATCCGGCGATGAGCCACCATTTGCCGGTACCGGAGATACCGTGTTTTCCTTTGACGATGAATATTCCTGAAACGGCAAGAAAAATCAGAGAGCAGGCAAAGATGTCGGCTATTGAACCCCAACCTTTTACCTTGTTGTAATGAAGGTGGTTTATCCAATAAACGAAGAATCGTTTGCGGTGTTTCTCGTAATCAAGGTGTCCGTCCGCCGAATTATAAACTCCTATTCCACCTTCGAGCATCAGCCTGTAATGCGTATCATCGACAGGCATTATTTTCTTCAACGCAGGTAAATCCTTGTGCTCGTTCCATTTATCTGTCAATTCACTGACAGACAGTAAAGACGGAAGTTGCAAACTGCCTTCTTCGGTATAAAAAGCAGGGTCTTTACTGTCTAAATGATTGAGGTAAATGCCTGAAATGCCATAGACCAATGCAATACCTACCATCAGGAATCCGAGGTCCCTGTGGATAATCCGCAACCAACGTATAATCTTCATTGTATCAGTTTATCACGTCATATTTTGTTCCATCCATATAAAAGATGGAATAATATTCCCGGTTGTTGTCCTTCATCCATTTACGCATGTCGGAGATATTGCTGAGTTCAGCAGCGCATGATTCGGCAGTAGCGTCCTCTTCCTGCTTCACAGTGACGTCTTTCTCCATCTGGTCAATGTATTCCTTCGTCAGACGGCGTTCTTTCACAACACCGGTAACCTCAATCTTTGAACCAACAAGTTCGCGGTTGAAACCGCCTATTTCACCTTTTGCTTCAATACGCATGGAAGCCGTTTGCGATTCGCCGACAATAAAGCAGCGTTTGCCCGAATGTTTGCAGGTATGCGTGACATAACCCGCCACTTTTACTTCCTTTTCCAATTTTTGCTCGGCAACATTGATAAGGCTGTCGAGTTCGTAAACCTGACTGTCGGATGTTGCTGACGCTGAGGCCAAAAGTGTCCCGTCGGAAGGCTTTGTTTCCGCCTTCTTGTTTCCGCCGCAGGAAAACATCGCGACGGCTAATACTGTAAATAATACTAATTTTTTCATTTTTTTTATTTATTTGGAATGATTAATAATGCCAATGTTCCGGCTATTCCGAAAATCAATGCGTAGATGCCTGCAAAAATCTTTTCTCTCAAAGATTCGGCAGGAAACAGAAACACCATCAAAATAGCAAGTATAAGATTGCAAATCAGCGCGGTATAAGCCGTGAGATGCAGTCGTGGAGAGATGTAATCGCTTTTCCTTGACTTAAAGGTAAGGTAAGCGGGAAAAAGATACGAAGCAACCGTATCCCATTTATTAGCAGATGCTTCGAGGTATATTTCCCGTTGTTTGTGCAAGGTCTCGTTATCAAGCGCATAATATTTTTTTCCGGACTGATTTTGTACCGAAACCGTCCAGTAGAACATGTTGCCGATGATAGCAAATTCATCATTATCAAGACTTATCGGGTCGATTTCAAGTTGCACGGGGACGTATTTACCGCCACCTTCTTCGAGGATAAAAACATTACCGCGTTTATCGAACAGAAAGCCGTAAAAACGCTTGTCCGATACTTCGAGCATGGAAAAATAAGCCGGTTCAATGGAGGAGTCCAACTTTGTATTTTTCACAAAGGGACGTCCGTTGACCATCTTGATATGGTAGAGTTGTCCGGCAGCATCGAGCGAGAAATAACCTTCGTCGTAGGCTTTGCGGATATTCAGGTTCCCATACGTCCATTGTGCAGGGAAGGTAAAGCCTTTTTTAAGCAACGCATCGCGGAACAATTCGCTTTTGGGTTCATTTATCCTGTTTGTCTCATCATCAATGAATTGGATTTGTTCATTCAGACGGAAAACGTCGCCCGGCGATTCAAGTTTTGCCTTTTTGGGCAGCGATTCATACATGATGTAGAGGTCTGTTCCGGACGAATGTGTTTCGGCAGGCTGATAGCGAAAATTCACCATTTTAACCCGCAATTCTCTGGGGTCAATGGCTCTGTCGCCGATAGAATCGGGCATCTCGCCATTGACCGTCAGTTGCCGGTAGTTCAGCAACGGAAGGGCTATATCGTACTGTTCTTCGGTAAACTCCTTGCCTTCGTCGTCGTGAAACTTACTTTTACTGCTGTCAAATTCCCTCAACAGAAACTTTTTTTCAACGGAACTGAAATACACAAAAGGGTATTGGTTGCGTGAATAGGCAGCGGTTTTTACCAATTCGGGAATCCCCCACAATCCTATCACTGTAACAAACAGCAGCAGTATGAAATATATAATTTGTTTCCCCTTCATTTTTAGTTTTTAGTTTTTAGTTTTTAGTTTTTTATCATTTTCCTTCTTTAAATCGCAATGTTGAAAAAAACGGAAACAAAAAGGCAATGGCGGCAATAGCGATGAGCCAGAGGTCGAATGTCCTGTATGCGCCTGCTTTGGCGTCTATAAAGAAGAACGAGAGCGCGCCGATGCCGCCGATTAGGTTCAGGATACGCTGTTTCCACAAAGGTTCGAGGCATATCCATGAGGCTATCAGATAAGATGCCGGACCTGCAAGAAACCATGGCAAAATCAGTTCAAAAGCGCCGGAAACGATTTCGCGGGGAAAATGCAATGTCAATCCCCAGAGCAACAGAAAAATACTCACTATAACAAACAGCAACGTTACCACCAATCCATAATGCAACATTGTTGCAATAATCTTACTTTCAGGAAGTGGCAGGTGCATGGTCAGTTTCAGGCGTTTCGACTGCAATTCGGGCACATATTGCGTTACTGCGAGCAATATACCGAGCAAGAGGGGCAGAAATTTTAAAGCGGTAAAAAAGTCGATACCTTTCTGTATCAGTCCTTCCCAATAGTTT